>CAYZKE010000478.1:158-2955 GCA_964478505.1 uncultured Loktanella sp. | reverse complement strand
TATCTGATGTGGCCCGAAACCACCGACATGCTGGAACAGCGCATGAAAGACGTGCACGCCCGCGCGGCGGCCCATAACCGCACGCTGGATTATGGCCTCCGCGTTCACATGATCGTGCGCGATACCGAAGCAGAAGCGAAGGAATACGCCGACTACATCGCCTCGAAACTCGACGATGAATACGGCAAACTGATCCGCGACCGCGCGCACGACAGTATTTCACTGGGCGTCGCGCACCAAGCCAAAGCGCGCGAGTTGGCCGATAAATTCGGCTATGTCGAACCGGGCCTCTGGACAGGTGTGGGGCGTGCGCGCTCTGGGTGTGGCGCAGCGCTTGTCGGCTCGACCGATCAGGTCATGTCCAAAATCGAAGCCTATCAAAAAATGGGCATCCGTGCTTTCATCTTTTCGGGCTACCCGCATATCGACGAGGCCGAACACTTTGGCGCCCGCGTCATGCCGCATCTGAAAACCTGCTCGCTGCCCCACGCCTACGGGCGTGTCCCGGCCGAAACACCCGCAACACCCCTAGGAACAGGACCCCGCCGTTAATGACCCGTATTTCGATCACCAACGACCTTTCCTTTAGTCGCATCGTCTATGGCATGTGGCGGCTGAGCGACGACACCGACACGTCCGTGGCGCACGTTCAGGCCAAGATCGAAGCCTGCCTTGCCCAAGGTATCACCACGATGGATCAGGCCGATATCTACGGCGGTTACGAGGCCGAAGAGGTGCTGGGTGCGGCGCTCAAAGCAGCCCCTGCCCTGAAAGACCAGATCGAGATTGTCACAAAATGCGATATCGTGGCCCCCGCAGGGCGCTATGCCGATGCACGGGTGAAATACTACGACACCAGCCGCGCGCATATCGTGGCCTCGGTGGATCATTCCCTGCGCCTGATGAACATCGACAAGATCGACACACTGCTGATCCACCGCCCCGATCCGATGATGGACCACCATGAAACCGGTGCGGCACTGGATGAGGTCGTGGCCTCCGGCAAAGTCCGCTCGGTCGGCGTGTCCAACTTCAAACTGCATGACTGGACCCTGCTGCAATCTGCGATGAAAACGCGGCTAGTGACCAACCAGATCGAACTGTCGCTGACCGCGCACGCAGGGTTCACCAACGGCGATGTCGCCTACCTGCAAGAGCGCAATATCCCGATCATGGCATGGTCGCCCTTGGGCGGTGGTAGCCTGATGACAGGCACAGGGGCAGCCCAGGACGCGCTGGCCAAAGTGGCGGCCGAGAACGGCGTAGACAACGCCGCCGTCGCAGTGGCATGGTTACTGGCGCATCCGGCAAACATCATGCCGGTCATGGGCACGAATAATATCAATCGTATCAAATCACTCTCAGACGCTTTGAAAGTGAATATGGACCGTGAAACATGGTTCGAACTTTACACAGCCGCACTCGGCACAGAGGTACCATAATGGACGCAGGCACGATCGCCACATTCGACCCCAGCACTGACAGCGACAGCTTTCGCGGTGCCTTGGGCACCTTCGTCACCGGTGTGACCATCATCACCACCGATAGCCCCGAAGGACCGGTCGCCATCGTCGCCAACAGCTTTGCCAGCGTGTCGCTCGATCCGCCACTGGTGCTGTGGTCGCCTGCGAAATCCTCGCGGCGGTTTGAACATTTCGCAGGCTCGCGCCGCTTTGCCGTGCATGTGATGGCGGCGGACCAGCGCGATATCTGTGCGGCAATCATCAAATCCAAGACCGCGATCAAAGACGTGCCGACGCATCTGTCGCACTGCGGCATGCCGATCATCGAAGGCGCGCTTGCCACGTTCGAGTGCAATCTCGAGGCCACCCATGACGCTGGCGACCACGTCATTGTTGTGGGCCGCGTCACCAAAGCCCACCACCGTGGCGGCGAACCGCTCGTCTTTCATGCAGGAAAATACGGAGAGTTTAGCGCGACCTGAACTTATCATTTTGCCCTAAATACTCTGGGGGAGCCGCAGCATGCGGCGGGGGCAAAGCCCCAAGAACACAAGGGCGCAAGCCCGCATATGAAACAGGGGAGGAGCCGATGTCGGTCCTGTTTGGTCTTTTATGGCCGCTTGAACGGTTCAACACCGTGGTCCTTGCCATCGGCAAGGTGATCGCGGTGATCGCCCTTGCCATCATGGTCGCGCTGATCCTGGGGCAGGTCTTCTTCCGCTATGTGCTCAGCGATGCCCCGAACTGGACGGAAGAAGGCGCGCGCTTCGGGATGCTCTGGATGACAGGGCTGATGGCGCCGCTTGCATTCCGCATGGGCGGGTTTGTGTCGATCGACATGCTTGAACGCGCCCTGCCCCGCGTTGTTTCCGGCCTGCTCACGCTGCTGATCCTCGGCATCGCCCTTTGGGTGCTTGTCATCGCGTGGGAACGCGGGCTGAACAACCATGTCCAGACGCTTTCAGGGCGCGGCTGTTCATCCTCGCTGCGCTGGCCGTTCGGGATCGAGATCGGCAAATGCGGCGCCAAGTTCCAGAACAACTATCAATACGCCTCGCTCTTTGTGGGCGTGAACCTGTTGATCCTTGTGAACGTGGAACTGATCATCCGCCAGATCATCAAGCTCTTGGGCCAAGGCGACCGCCTCACCCCCTTGAATGCCGATGACTTTCAGGGAGCCGACTGATGCTTTTGTGGTTCCTTCCCCTTTTCCTTGTCCTGATCATGATCGGCCTGCCGGTTGTCTTCGCACTGCTAGCCTCGCCTTTCGCGCTGATCATGCTCGAAGGCGACAACCGCAACGTGGTCGCAGGGCTTTACCGCAATCTTTACAA
>CAYZKE010000478.1:0-148 GCA_964478505.1 uncultured Loktanella sp. | reverse complement strand
ACAGCTTTCCTTTGATGGCGCTGCCGTTCTTCATGCTGGCGGGCGAGATCATGAACCGTGGCGGCATTACCCTCCGGCTTGTGGAATTCGCCCAAGCCTTCATGGGCCATTTGCGCGGCGGTCTGGCCCATGTGAACATCCTGTCATC
>CAYZKE010000477.1:1492-2958 GCA_964478505.1 uncultured Loktanella sp. | reverse complement strand
AGTCTGTCTACCTTTCGGATCACGCATCACCCCCCGCTTCAGCCCGCGCAAGTGGACCCGGCTCTTCGCGAATCGGGAGGTGGATCAAAGCGGCCAACAGGCCCAGCACCACCGCAGCCCACCACATCAGCGTGTAGTCTTGTGCCACGTCATAGATGCGACCACCAAGCCAAGCACCGATGAAACTGCCAGTTTGGTGACTGAAGAAAACAAGACCCGCCAAGGTTGAGAAGAACTTCAATCCTTGGGTCTGCGCCACCAGTCCCATCGTCAACGGCACGGTTGAAAGCCAAAGCAGGCCCATTACGGCCGAGAACACCAGAACACTGACCTCTGTGACCGGCACCAGAACAAACAGCGAGATCACCACGGCGCGCGCAAAGTAGATGCCGCTAAGAACGGCTTTCTTTGACAAATGCTGGCCCGACCATCCCGCGAAGAACGACCCGGCGATGTTAAACAGGCCGATCAATGCCAGCGACCAGGCCCCAATAGATGCGGCAAGGCCAAGATCCATGACATAGGCGGGCAAATGGGTTTGGATGAACGCCACGTGAAACCCGCAAACGAAAAAGCCGAAGAACAGGCAAAGATAACTCCGGTCGGTGAAGGCAACCGACAAGGCGTGGCCGAAATCGCTCGCGCTTGACCCAGATGCGGTTGGCTTCGCCACGCGCGCGATGAAGATCAGGAAAGGCAGGATGAGTGCAAAACTGCATCCGATCACGATCAGAGCGGTTTGCCATCCGATTGTGCCAATCATCGTTGTTGCCGTGGGTGCCGCGACAAACATCCCAAGCGAGGCCGCTGCGGTCCCCAGACCCAAGATGAAACTTCTACGTTCCGCACTGACAATCTTGCCCAGGGCGCCGATCACGATTGGAAACGAGGCCGCCCCGGTGCCTGCCCCAACGAAAATGCCGGTCAGGACAAATGCCGTCGGATCGGTCGTCATCCCACGCAGGGCAAATCCGATACCTGCGCATATTGCGCCAAAGGCGAGAACCCGCGCCGTGTGAGCCCCAGTACTCGTTCCAACCCTCTTTCCTGCAACCGCCCCGGCAATGGGTTGGGCAAATCCCCAAGTGAGAAGTTGGACAGCGACGGAAAGAGAGAATACCTCTCGACCCCAGCCAAGGTCCTGAGACATGGGGGTCAGAAAAACGCCAAAGGTGGCGGCAAATCCAAATCCCAGAAAGGCCACCATACACCCAGCCAAAATGGCCGCCCGAAGGCCTGGTGTCTTTTCTTCATCCGTCTTCATTACTGCCCCCTATCGATGTTTGAAACTTTGCCCGATACGCTGTCGCTGAAGACCGGATCACTTCCCCTCGAACCGGGGCGTTTCCTTGGCCAGAAAAGCCGCGATCCCGGCAGGACCATCCGCTGTGCGCATCATGTCGGCGATAGAGCGCGTCTCGCGATCCAGCTGGGCGGCGCGTGGCCGAGGCCGAATCGGCCCGCTT
>CAYZKE010000477.1:1078-1471 GCA_964478505.1 uncultured Loktanella sp. | reverse complement strand
GCGATGCATTGCGCCATTGCTCGGGCTTCGTCCATCACGGTCTCTGTCGGGACCACCTTGTTGACCAGGCCCCAGGCCTGAGCCTCGTCAGCTGTCAGGACGCGATTTGTCAGCATCAGCTCTTTTGCTCGCAGCAACCCGACGTGTTTCGCAAGGTAGTAGGTCGACGATCCGTCCGGTGTCAGCCCGGAGGACGTGTAGGCCGAGACAAACTTGGCCCTTTCGGACGCGATGACATAGTCACCGGATAGCACTATGGAGAACCCACCACCGCCTGCGGTTCCGTTCACAGCCATGATGACAGGTGCGTCGATCCGGGCGAGCCGGATCAACCCTGCATGCAGCACCGTTGCCATTCGGGTCAGATGCGCGTGTTTGTCGGGTGCGGCATCC
>CAYZKE010000477.1:0-1068 GCA_964478505.1 uncultured Loktanella sp. | reverse complement strand
GCGGCAATAGCCGCGTCCATTTCGGCAAGATCCCCACCGCCGCAGAACATCTTACCGCTGGCAGTCACGATCACGGCGCGCACGTCTGGCGCACCGCAACGCACACCGACGTCAAACAACTCTTCGGCCATACGCGCGTTCAATGCGTTGGCAGGGCTATCCTCTCGATCCAAGGTAACTGTCGCGATACTTTCGGCAATTTCAAAGCGGAGTGTTTTATAGTCCATAGTTTCTGCCTCAGATAGATGTCACGGCGCACGCCTTGCGGCCTGTCGTTCCAATTCAAAAGTGTGCGAAAGCTGAGCTTCGGCGTCGTGGGCCTCTATGCGCTCGCCGCAATCTGGGCAGGTCATGTGGGGCCTGACAACCTTGCCGCAAGCCTTGTGCGTGATCTGCACAGGGGTGTCATCCGTGCCCAACCAGCGATCGCCCCATTGCTTTAACGCGATGATCACCGCCCACAGGTCGCGCCCCTTTTCCGTCAGGCGGTATTCGTGCCGTGGCGGGCGTTCTGAATATGGCGCGCGGCGGATCACCCCTTCCGCTTCCAGCTTCTTTAGACGTTGCGCCAAAAGGTGAGACGACATGCCTGTGAGGCGCAGGAAATCGTCAAAGCGTCGGGTCCCAAGGAACATTTCCCGCACAATCAGAAGCGTCCATTCATCGCCGACTTGCGCAACGGCGCGCGCGATGGTGCAGGTGTGCGACGGAAGGTCAGAGCGGCTCATCAATAGTCACTTCTTTTTTTAAATTGACTAACTTCTAAAGTTGAAGTCTCCTGCTTGTCAACAAGTCCCGTCGCATATTCGAGAGGCCTCAAATGAAAGTCTATTTTGCCCCCCAGTCACGCGCCGTGCGCACGGTTTGGCTGCTCGAAGAAATGGGTCAGCCTTATGAGCTGGTGAAATTCACATTGGGCCAGAAAGAAATGCGCGGTCCGGACTACACGGCGATCAATCCTAATGGCCGGGTGCCCACACTGGTTGATGGCGATATCACGATCAGCGAAAGCACCGCAATTGCACAGTATCTGGCGGCCAAATATGCACCCAACTTGGCTGCTGCACC
>CAYZKE010000476.1:0-2960 GCA_964478505.1 uncultured Loktanella sp. | reverse complement strand
TGCGCGTCCTCGAACCACGCGATGGGGCAGGCGTTCAACATGGTACGTTCCGGCATGGCCAAGGTCATGGTGACAGGCGGGTCCGAAGCCATGTTGTGTTTTGGCGGGATCAAGGCATGGGAGGGGCTGCGCGTGATGTCACGCGACGCCTGCCGCCCTTTTTCCGCCACACGCAACGGCATGGTGCAGGGCGAGGGGGCGGCGGTCTTTGTGTTCGAAGACTATGAACATGCGCGGGCCCGAGGTGCGGAAATCCTTTGTGAAGTCGCTGGTTTCGCAATGTCGTCGGACGCCTGCGATATCGTGACACCGTCCAAACAGGGTGCTGCCCGTGCGATTGATGGCGCGCTCAAGGATGCGAGAGTATCGAAAGACGCGGTTGGCTATATTAACGCCCATGGCACCGGTACTGCGGCCAATGACAAAACCGAATGTGCCGCTGTCGCGGATGTGTTTGGCGCACATGCGGACCGTTTGATGATATCATCGACCAAATCCATGCATGGGCATTTGATTGGCGGCACCGGTGCGGTCGAACTGATCGCCTGCATCATGGCGTTGCGCGACGGGATCTTTGCGCCAACGATTGGCTATGAAGAACCCGATCCGGAATGCGCGCTGGATGTGGTGCCGAATGTGGCGCGTGAGGCGCAGGTGGATGTCGTCTTGTCCAATGCCTTTGCCTTTGGCGGCATGAATGCGGTGATCGCGCTGCGCAGGCATTGAGCGGCCGGAGAGCCGCCCAATGCAGTTGCGCTTTAGTCCGCGCTGTTTTGCGACGATGCCGTAAAGCCGGCGGTAAAGCCTGTCAGCGATACATCCAACACGACCTCGGTGTCAGGTGCTACAGCAGGTACCAGGCGGACAGTGGCGACCGAGCCGCGCTTGAACTGGTCGACTTCGGCTTGGGTAAAGCCGATCCGTGCCACACAGCCTGCACGATTACAGAACGTAATTGGATAGATGCGTGCATTCTGCCCATCTACAGCGATTGTCAGCTGTTCGGTCAAAAGCGTCTCGAGCGGGACAACTACCGTCGCCCCCGCCGCAGCGCGCTGGCCTTCGGGAAGCGGGAAAAGGTTGAATTCGGCAACGGCGACCCCGTCGTCATTGGTCAGCAGTTGATAAAGGTTGCAGGGATCCCGCTCGCCTTCCTCGGCCTTGATGCAGCGCAGGGCCCAGTCACCGAAAACCTCACGCTCATAAGGTTCGCCGACCTGTGGACCAAGAGGCTCACCCAATGCCAGCCCGTCTTCGGCGGTTGTTTCCGGCTGCTCTGATGTCTCTTGTGCCAGAACCATGCCGGCGTGACCCAGCAGGGCGGCAAAGAGGGCGGATTTCAATAGACTGCGCATAGATTTGTTCCTCATTCGCTTTTTGGCGGCTTAACACGGGGCGGGCAGGGTGTCAGGGGCAAAAACCCGGGACTGCGCTGGCTTCCGCTCACAATTTCGGGGGCCAGAAAAGAAGAAGGGCCCCCGAAAGGACCCTGCTTCATGTTCTCCCTGTCGGACTTGGCCGACTAATTGCGACGAAGCTACGAAAACAAAAAGTGACCGTCAACAGCAAAAATTTGACGACTTGGTGAAGTCCGATGCTTCTCCGTGCCACAGAAAAAAAGCCGTGCCCGAAGGCACGGCCAGTCAAACAGGGAGGACGTATGCAATAATGCCAATCTCTGGCACGATCGCGCGCTTTAAGGTGGCACGATTTGGTTAACAATGTATTTTGCCTGATAAATTTATGCAGGGAACGCTGATATGGCTGAAAGTATCTTTATTGGTGGCGGTGGTGAGGGCTATGGCGCACCCCAAACGCTTTTGTTGGACAAGGCCAACCGGCACGGTCTGATCGCAGGGGCGACGGGCACCGGTAAGACAGTGACTTTGCAAATCATGGCCGAAGGATTTTCAGCGGCAGGGGTGCCGGTGTTCCTGTCGGATGTAAAAGGTGATCTTTCCGGTCTGGCGCTCAGCGGCTCTGCCGATTTCAAATTGCACGAACCCTTTATGTCGCGCGCCAAAACGATCGGCCTTGAACTGCAATATGACAGCTACCCTGTGACGTTCTGGGACCTATTTGGCGAAAAAGGCCACCCGATCCGTGCGACGGTCGCCGAAATGGGGCCTTTGCTCCTGTCACGCCTGATGGACCTGACCGATGTGCAGGAAGGCGTGCTGAACGTCGCCTTCCGTGTCGCGGACGAAGAGGGCCTGCCGCTCTTGGATCTCAAAGACCTTCAGGCCTTGCTGGTCTGGGTCGGGCAAAACGCGCAGGCGCTGTCGCTGCGCTATGGTAATGTAGCGGCCTCCTCTTCCTGCTCTGGCTGCTGTCGGAACTGTTTGAGGAACTGCCCGAGGTCGGCAACCCTGACAAACCCAAACTGGTGTTCTTCTTTGACGAAGCGCACCTGTTGTTTGACGACGCACCCAAAGCCTTGGTCGATAAGGTCGAGCAGGTCGCGCGCCTGATCCGCTCCAAAGGGGTGGGTGTGTATTTCGTCACGCAAAACCCCGGCGATATTCCTGACGATGTGCTGGGGCAGTTGGGCAACCGTGTGCAACACGCGCTGCGCGCCTTTACCGCCAAGGACCGTAAAGAGCTCAAGACTGCCGCGGAAACCTATCGTGACAATCCGGCGTTTGACACTGCAGAGGCCATTCAACAGGTCGGCACCGGTGAGGCCGTGACGTCATTCCTTGACCGCAAAGGTATCCCACAGGTGGTTGAGCGGACCCTGATCCGCCCGCCGTCGTCGCAACTGGGGCCGATCGACGAGCCGACCCGCAAGGCGATCATGAGCATCTCGGATATGGCGGGCAAATATGATAAGACGCTGGACCGCGAGAGCGCTTTTGAAATCCTGAGTAAACGCGCCGAGGCCGCGGCGAAAGCCGCCGAAGAGGCAGAAGCCGACGAAGCGCGGCTGGAGGAGAAAGAGCGCGAGTTCAAGGCGGCGC
>CAYZKE010000475.1:0-2967 GCA_964478505.1 uncultured Loktanella sp. | reverse complement strand
CGATGGTGTTTTTGCTCGCACCGATGGCAATCATATTTGTCTTTGCCCTTAACCCGACGGAGTACATTAGCTTCCCGCCTGAAGGCGTCTCGCTCATCTGGTTTCGGGAGTTCTTCTCTTCGCCCACGTTTATGAACGCATTGTTCTTGAGCCTCAAAGTCGCGGCATACACAACTCTATTGGCCGTCTTCTTTGGTGCCAGCGCGGCGCTGGCTCTTGCCCGTGGGAACCTGCCTGGCGCTGATGCAATTACGGCCTTTGTGCTTTCACCGCTGATGTTGCCCGCAATTCTGACGGAGCTTGCGCTCTTTCAAGCTTATGTGCTGGTTGATGTTGGCCGTCCACTTTGGGGGCTGGTGATGGGGCATACGGTAATTAGTACTCCTTACGTGGTGCGGACGACGCTCGCGGTTCTTGCGAATTTTGACACCAAACTGGAAGAAGCCGCGACTAATCTCGGCGCATCTGGTGTACGGGTGTTTTTCGAAATAACGCTGCCGCTGATCAAACCTGGCGTAATCGCAGGTGCAATCTTTGCATTCATCGTGTCCTTCGATCAATTTCCAGTCTCCCTCTTTCTTGTCGGTCCCGGGACAGAAACGCTTCCCATCACGCTCTTCAACTACTTGCGCTTTGCACTCGACGGCACCATCGCAGCCGCCTCGATTGTTTCGATCATGCTGGCATTCCTTGTGGTGCTCGGGCTCGACCGGACAGTGGGACTACGCACTTACTCGAAACTATAGACAACCAACAGGAGACGTAAAATGACTGACAAGAATTTGACAAGACGAAAGCTTCTTAGAAGCGGCGTGGCAGCGGGAGCCATGGTTTTGGCGACGCCCTATATTGCCAATGCCGAGGCCGTGACGCTGAGCATCACAGGTTGGGGCGGAAAATGGGGCGACGAGTTTGACAAGAACCTGACCGCGATGTTCGAGGCCGAAACCGGCGGCAAGCTCCAGCGTGATACCAGCTTCCCGTTCATGCCAAAACTGCAGGCAAGCTCGCGTAGGAACCCCGTCTATGACGTGCTGCACACCAACAACAATGAGCAATGGGCTGCCGTCGAAATGGGTTTGGTCGATGCCGAACTTCCAGCAGGTCAAATCCCGAACATGGCCGATCTTTATGACTACGCCAAGAACGACAAGGTCGCCGGTGTGGTCATGTTCACCTCCGCCATTGGCCTTGGCTATCGCAATGATCTGGTCTCGGCACCACCGACCTCTTGGACCGATATGTGGGCTGAAGAATACAGCGGCAAGCGCGGTGCCTATGTGGTCTCAGTCAATAGCCTCGGGCAGGCTTGGTTGACAATGGTGGCATCGATTTATGGATCGGACGCCAAGGACCTTGAAGCGGCATATGAGGCGCTCGAAAACCTCAAGCCTGTCAAGCTTGTTGACTTCACCGGATCGATGGAGAATTTGCTTCTTGGTGGGGAAGCTTCGATCGGCATCATCCACGATAGCGGTATTTTCCGGAACATGGAGGCGAACCCGAACCTGAGCTTTGCGGCCCCCACCGAAGGTGTTCTTGCACTAGAGCAAGTGCTGAGCGTCACCTCGGGTAGCCAGAAGAAAGAGTTGGCCTATGCCTATATCGACTTCATGTTGCGCCCAGACGTACAAAAGACCATGTCGGAGGCCGTTTGGTATTCGCCGACCAACCGAAATGTGACGCTGGAAGGCCAATTCCAAGAGCGGTTGCTGACTACACCCGAAAAGGTCGCCACGCTGGTTCAGCCTGATTGGAAGTGGTACAACGCCAACAAGGACGCAATTGATGCACGCGTGGCTCGGATTTTCCGCGGATGAGCTCTAGCATCAGTATCCGAGAGGCTACAAAGGTGTATGACGGCGCCGTGCGCGCCGTCAACACCATAGACATTGAGATTGAGGCGGGAGAGTTCTTCTCCCTCCTTGGCCCTTCTGGATGCGGGAAAACCACCACCCTCCGGATGATCGCCGGGTTCGAAGCCCCAACAACCGGAGTGATACGTTTGGGGGATCGAGACATTACTGGTGTGCCCGCGCACAAGCGCGACATGGGCATGGTTTTTCAGAATTATTCCTTGTTTCCACACCGTACGGTGAGCCAGAATGTTGCGTTCGGGCTTCGCATGCGCGGCATGGACAAAGCCCAGATCGCACGCAAAGTGGATTGGGCGCTAGAGCTTGTTTCTTTGAGAGACTTCGGGGACCGAAGACCTGACCAACTTTCTGGTGGGCAGCAACAGCGCGTGGCGCTTGCGCGCGCGATCGTCATCGAACCAACTGTATTGCTATGTGACGAACCTCTGGGCGCACTTGATAAGAAGCTGCGTCAACAAATGCAATTTGAGCTCAAGGAACTCCAGAAAACACTGGGACTCACGACCGTGTTTGTAACTCACGACCAAGAAGAAGCCATGGCAATGTCCGACCGTCTCGCGGTTATGAACGATGGCGCGGTCGAGCAAATCGGAACCCCCTTAGAGATCTACAATGCGCCCAAGAGCCGATTTGTCGCCGATTTCATTGGAGACGCTAATGTGCTGACCTGCCGTCCCATCGCTGGGCAAGACACCTGGGAACTGGGCGACGGCACTTCCATAAATCCCCCGCCCGGCACCACCGGAGCCTGCACTGTTGCACTGCGTCCTGAACGCGTCGCAATAAGGCCCTCCGAAGGGTCTGATAGCGGAGTTGTTGGCTCCATCGAAAGCGTGAATTTTCTCGGGGGCTCAATTCTATACCGGGTGCGTCTAGGCACCACAGGGCAACGCTTGCTTGCCCAAGTCACCAACAGGTCCGACGCGCATGTGTTGGAGCCCAATACGCAAGTTTCTCTTTCTTGGGACCCGTCTGATCTCGTTGTATTGGAACGGGGGTAGAGATGAAAGAATCAGAAATAGGACTGGTTGTCATTGGTCGATCGCCCCGCCCAAACCTTACGAAAGAACTACTTCTGGGCTGCAAGAGC
>CAYZKE010000474.1:0-2969 GCA_964478505.1 uncultured Loktanella sp. | reverse complement strand
GTGCAGCCCTGCGATGCGCCGTTATTTTGACCCCAATGTTTTCCGCATCATCCTGTTCGATCAGCGCGGTTGCGGTCGGTCGCGCCCCCATGCCAGTGTGGATGCCAATACAACCTGGCATCTGGTCGCTGATATCGAGTTGATCCGTGAAACACTAGGTATTGATCGCTGGATTGTCTTTGGCGGATCCTGGGGTGCGACGCTGGCGTTGATCTATGCGCAGGCCCACCCTGATCGCGCCGCTGCCCTTGCCCTGCGTGGTGTCTTCCTGATGACCAAGCCCGAGCTGGATTGGTTCTATGGTGGCGGTGCTGGAAAATTCTGGCCTGATTTGTGGGAACGTTTTGCATCTTTGATCCCCGCAGATGAGCATGATGACTTTATCGCAGCTTATCACCGCAGGCTGTTCTCGGGTGATCATCAACTTGAGGTGCGTTTTGCGCGCGCCTGGGCCTCATGGGAAAATGCGCTTGCGTCGATCGAAAGTGATGGTGTGACAGGGGAAAGCCCTGCGGATTATGCACGCGCCTTTTCGCGCCTCGAGAACCACTATTTTTATCACGCTGGCTTTCTGGACGCGGATCAGCAGATCCTGCATCCTGACCAGATGGCCAAGATCGCTGATGTGCCGGGTGTCATTGTTCAGGGGCGCTATGACATGATTTGTCCGCCTGTTTCTGCACATAAACTGTCGCAGATGTGGCCCAAGTCGCGGCTGACTTTCATCGGGCGAGCCGGACATGCCTTATCGGAACCCGGGATCAGCGCGGAACTTGTCCGCACGATGGACATGATGGGTGCTCAGCGCGCTGCGCTGGGGCTGTGAACACAAGCGTTTGAAGGGTGGTTACATGACAAATCGATTTCTGACATTCAGTCCGATCAAATTTCCCATTAACACCGTCAGCGAAGCGCGCCCGAAGTCCGAGAACCATTCCATCATCAAACATTTTCAGGATGCGGGTAAAGGTATAGCCGGTTTCCACTGCGAAGAGGTTGCATGGCCCTTTGGCTACGGCACGATTATGCATGATGACATTCCGGTCTATTTTCAGCCGGTTTGCGTGATACGACTCTCAGAGGCGTCTGATTTTCAGCTGGCCGAGCTTGCGGTCACCGCATGTGAAATTTATGTATATGATGATGGCATCGCAGTGATGAAGCTAGGCGTCGATGCGCCAGACGATCTTGAGGCGGAAAGCTTGGTCGTCCTTTTGAATAGAATTACCACCGACTATTTCAAAGTCAAGGTGGTCAGCATCATCCATACGATCTGGGCCGCTTCCAAATTGGGCAAAAGCAGGAACCTAAGCTCGAAGTCATTTTTTGATTTTGCTGGTGCCGAAATCATCTGGACCATGCGCGTGGCCATTTTGGAAAATGATGGATCAGCGTCGTCGCCTTATGCGGGTGCTTTGATCGGTGACCGGATCGAAACGTTAGATTTATACGATGCGCTGGTTAGGGTGAGTTCAGGCGGGTCCGAAATTGTCTTGCGCGATAGCGACGATCTAACCGCGTTGAATGAATTCGAGCGTGTGATGACCTGTGCCCAGTTTTACAGTGCGGTCATGGACAAAATCCAGAAAAACATGCTTGCCGATATTCGTATGGTCCGCGCGAAAAATCTGAAACGCAAACAGCTATTCTACGAACGTGTTGATGACAGAAACGAACATACCAAATTCATCGCGCTCCAATGGGCGCGTGTCATCTATGGTACGCAAGGGCGGCGGCGTTTGATCCTGAACCAGATTGAAACATCGTGGGGCACTGCCGACTATGCGTCGAACCTATTCGCGTGGTCCGCGTATCTTCAAAACAAGATCGTCAAATATAACATGCAAAGACAAAGGTACTTTAACAAATTCCTGCGTGTCGCGTTGTTCTCTTTGGCGGGGATATCCTTAATCGATATTACCGTTACCTTGTGGGAGGCAGCACAGCGCGTCACACCAGAGAATTTTCCAAGTCTTCTGACGCTTTTCGTGGATCAGCCTCTTGGCGTGGCGTTAAATCTGTCTTTGCTTGTGCTGTGTGTCCTGATGTTGGTGTCGCTGCGCAGTGGTGAATAAATGACAGACCAAGACAAAGCGAGCCGTGTCAGGATTATCATCAACCTCTCCTCGAAGTCTGAAAACTTTCCGCAGGCTTGCCGCGAACTGGCCCAGAAAATCAGCGCGCGTTATGCTGGGTGTTTTTTGCGCAGCGGCGAAGGTTTCTGGAGCACAGATGGTGCATCCGACCTTGCCGCTTATCCCGAAGAGTCGATCATCAGCGAGCCGTCTGCCTTGATTGAGGTTTCGGTGCTGCTGGACGAAAAAGACGCGGCGATAGCTATGTTCAAAACCCTATGCGCTGACGTGGACAAGAAATTTGATCTTGCAATATCATGGATTCATGTAGAAACTCTAGCAACTCATGCCTATCATTTCAAGCTTTAGGCGTCGCGCGTGCGCATGCTGAGGTTGGACTCATTGCGGTATCACGCCTATGGAAAACAGGAAGAGTATTGGCGTCATGGAACTTTGGGGTCGTCGCAAATTATTCAAGACAGGCGTCGCCGCAGGGGTGCTGGCGCTATCGGGTATGCCACTGCGCGCGCAAACACGCGGTGGTAAACTGACCGCCGGTCTTTCAGGTGCAAACACATCTGACAGCTGGGACGGGCGCACACACTCTGACCTCTTTATGATCGCTTCGGCGCAGGGCGCTGTTTTTGACAGCCTCACCGAAGTTGGTGCTGATGGTCTGTTGAAGGGCGAACTGGCTGAAAGCTGGGAAGCTTCGGCAGATGCAAAGGTCTGGACATTCAACCTGCGTCAGGGTGTCACTTTCCACAACGGCAAATCCTTTGGTGCGGACGATGTGATTGAATCGCTGCAAATGCACGTCGCTGAAGGCGCGAAATCTGCGGCAGAGCCTATCGTTTCGGCTATCACCGAAATGACCAAGATCACCGATTATCA
>CAYZKE010000473.1:605-2969 GCA_964478505.1 uncultured Loktanella sp. | reverse complement strand
GCATTGGGTATGCCGCTGGAAAAGAATTTCATGGACATGCAAAAGGGTGACGTGCACGAAACCTTTGCTGACAATGCCTTGCTGCAACACCTGACCGGATATGCGCCGCAAACCGATGTTGCAGAGGGTGTCAGCGCCTTCGTTGCATGGTATCGCGACTATTATGATAAGTGATTTGGCGTTTCATGAGAGACAAGCGCCACTGCTAAAGAAGAGAGAAGACGATGAAAATTGCAATGATTGGCACCGGTTATGTTGGTCTGGTGTCTGGCGTCTGTTTCTCGGACTTTGGGCATGAGGTGGTCTGCGTCGATAAAAATCAGGATAAGCTCGCACTTTTGCGCGCAGGCAAAACCCCGATATTCGAGCCGGGTCTCGATCGTTTGATGGCCCGCAACATGGCGGCAAACCGGCTGTCATTCACAGATGACCTTCGGGACGCGACGCAAGATGCCGACACAGTTTTCATCGCTGTCGGCACCCCCAGCAGACGCGGAGATGGCCATGCGGACCTGAGTTTTGTGTTCGGTGCTGTCAAAGAAGTGGCTGAGGTTTTGACCAAACCTGCTGTCATTGTGATTAAATCAACCGTGCCTGTCGGGACGAACCGAAAGGTGGCGGAACTCTTGAAAGAAGTCCGGCCTGATCTGGCGTGCGACGTTGTCTCGAACCCTGAATTCTTGCGCGAAGGGGCTGCGATTGATGACTTCATGCACCCTGATCGCGTCGTGGTTGGTGTTGAATCTCCTCATGCCGCCGAGGTGATGACCGAGGTCTACCGCCCGCTTGCGTTGCGCGACTACCCTCTGCTGACCACCGATCTTGAGACAGCAGAGATGATCAAATACGCCGCTAACGCGTTCTTGGCCACAAAAGTGACCTTCATCAACGAAATCGCCATGCTCTGTGAAAGAACCGGCGCTGATGTGAAGGACGTGGCTAATGGGATGGGCTTTGACAGCCGCATCGGGCCAAAGTTTTTGCAGGCGGGTCCGGGCTATGGCGGGTCTTGTTTCCCCAAGGATACGATGGCGCTGGCGCGGATCGGGCAGGACAATTCCTCGCCTTTGCAGATCGTGGAAACGGTGATCAAGGTCAACGAAGAGGTCAAACGCCTGATGATCGAAAAGATCATCGACCTGTGTGACGGCAAACTTCAGAACAAGACGATTGCCGTGCTAGGCCTGACGTTCAAACCAGATACCGACGACATGCGCGATGCGCCCGCGCTGACGATCGTGCCTGTTTTGGTCGGGCGGGGTGCGAATGTGCGGGTTGTTGATCCTCAGGCTTTCCGTGAGGCTGAATCGCTGTTGCCGAACGTGGCATGGTTTGACGATCCTTATGCGGCCACAGATGGCGCGGATGCCGTGGTCATGCTAACCGAGTGGAACGAATTCCGCGCCCTTGATCTGCGCGATATGGCTGGTCGGATGGCGCAGCCCCGCATGGCGGACCTGCGCAATATCTATTCTTGCGACCTCGCGCTTGATGCAGGCTTTGAGGCCTACACCGGCATGGGACGCAAGTCCAAGCTACCCTTCGACGACTAGGCCAACACGTTGAATTCGGGGCCGTAGGGATATCCTGTGATATCCTCGTTGCCGTCTTCGGTGATGACGAGAATGTCGTGCTCACGGTACCCGCCTGCACCTGGTGTGCCTTCGGGGATTGTCAGCATCGGTTCCATCGAAATCACCATCCCGGGTTCCAACACCGTGTCGATATCCTCGCGCAGCTCAAGCCCCGCTTCACGGCCGTAGTAATGCGACAATATACCGAATGAGTGGCCGTAGCCAAAGGTCCGGTATTGCAGGAGATCACGTTCGGCAAAGAAGATGTTAATCTTTTCAGTGACTTCCGCGCAGCTGACACCCGGTTTCAAAAGGCTCATCCCGTATTCATGCGCTGCGACATTGGCCTCCCAGATCTTCAGGCTGGCAGGATCAACTGTTTCCACGAACATCGTGCGTTCCAATGCGGTGTAGTAACCGCTGACCATCGGGAAGGTGTTCAGGCTCAGGATATCGCCACTCTCGAGTTTGCGCGATGTCACAGGGTTATGCGCGCCGTCGGTGTTGATGCCGGACTGGAACCAGACCCATGTGTCGCGGTATTCCGCATCGGGGAAGACCTTCGCAATCTCAAGCTCCATCGCGTCGCGCCCTGCCATGGCGACATCAATCTCGCGCGTCCCTGCCTTGACCGCGTCCTTGATGGCATAGCCGCCCACATCGGCGATCTGTGCGCATTGGCGGATCAGGGCGATTTCGGCGGCGGATTTATGCATGCGCTGGCGCATCGTCATCGGAGCGATATCCACCGTCTGTGCAGGTGACAGGAAAGACTTGAGCAGATCAAACT
>CAYZKE010000473.1:0-574 GCA_964478505.1 uncultured Loktanella sp. | reverse complement strand
CGTCAATGCCAGCGCTGATGGTGACAGACTCTGTCGGTGTCACGACAAGCGCATAGGGGCGCCCGAAAGAGCAATAAAGAAAGCCCGAGTAGTAGGCGATGTTGTGCATCGAGCTAAAGACGCAGGCCTCGACCCCTGCTTCGGCCATATCGGCGCGCAGCAGTTTCAGGCGGTTGTCATATTCGGATGGGGCGAAGGGAAGGGTCTTTTCCCCCTGATGGAAACGATAGAATTCCGGACGATCCATTGCATGGCTCCTTGATCGGCCGCCGTTGCGTGAGGAAAGACCCAGCCTTCTTCTGACGCGCCAGCGGCAAAGTGAAGTCCCGGCGTTCAGGAAAAGAAGTGAACAAAGAAAAAGGGTCGGCGACGCCATCGCCGACCCTGAAGGTCATTTGCCCGCAAAACACAGGCTATGGCAAGCCCCCCTACGCGGGGCTAAGACCGCGCAAACGCTCGGACCGGCGACGCAAGAGTTCGACCGTCGTCAGAAGCATGATGGACACGATGACCAGGATTGTCGCCGCAGCAAGGATCGTTGGCGAAATCTGCTCGCGCAGGCCGGTGAACATCT
>CAYZKE010000472.1:0-2974 GCA_964478505.1 uncultured Loktanella sp. | reverse complement strand
CAACATCAACTCGCCTCTGACCTTCGACAGCATCATGATGGGCGCGCTCGAGGTATTTGCCGCCAACAACCAGGCCTCGATCATCAGTCCGTTTATCGTGGGCGGTGCGATGGCGCCTGTATCGGTGGCCGGTACGCTGACACAAGTCTTGGCCGAGGTGATGGCAGGGGTGGCCTATAGCCAGATTATCCGCCCCGGATCGCCCGTGATCATGGGGACATTCGTGACCTCGATCGACATGAACTCGGGCGCGCCGACATTCGGCACGCCGGAGGCCAGTCATATCACCTATGGCGCAGGGCAACTGGCGCGGCGTCTGGGCCTGCCTTACCGCTCTGCGGGTGCGTTCTGCGGATCGAAGCTGCCTGATGCGCAGGCGGCCTATGAGAGCGCCAACAGCCTGAACATGGGCCTGCTGTCAGGCGTGAATTTCATGCTGCACAGCTGTGGTTGGCTCGAGGGCGGGCTTGTGGCCTCGTTCGAGAAATTCGTGATGGATGCGGATCAACTGGGCGTGTTGCACCATTTTGCGCGTGGCGTGGACATGTCCGAAAACGGGCAGGCCATGGGCGCGATTGCGGAAGTGGGGCCAGGCGGGCACTACCTTGGCTGCGAACACACGCAGGCCAACTTCAAATCAGCCTTCTGGCGGTCTGACCTGTTTGATTACAAGCCATTCGAGACATGGGACGAAGAGGGCGCGCGCGATACACAAATTCTTGCCAAGGCGCGGGTTGCGAAGCTGCTGGATACCTATCAGCAGCCCCCCCTTGATCCCGAGATCGAAGCGCGCCTGCGGGCCTATGTAGCCGAAAAGAAGGCCAGCATGCCGGATGCATTCACGTAACTGAGTGAAGGGCGGTGGCGCGCAATAGATGCGCCTCGCCCAATATCGCGATCAGCACCTCGACATGGCGCGCGGGCCGATAGCTTGCGGCGTGGTCCTTGCGCTGCGCCTCCATATCAACCTCGACATCCAGCAACTGCATCAGCGCGGGGCCTGAGCGGGGCAGGTTTTCGCGCCCAAGAATACGACGCAGGTGCACATCGCGACGGTAGTCATCCACCCCAAAGCGGGCGGCGCGCGCCAAGAGCGCGGGGCGTTTGAGCGTGGCAATTCGTGTGTGAAGATCAAGCATCTGTCAACGTCCTGTTACATGGGTACGAGTCCGCCCAACATGACACAACCTATGCGGGTGTTGCGGAAACACCATGAGCTAAGAACGCTGCGGTTAGGTTTGTTTATCTTTTGGAAAGAATAGTTGACGGGCAATTGGCGGCGTTAACAAATACGTAACCATGCACGCTCAGGTGGTATGCCATCATGCCCCATTGCATGTGGCTCTGTCTGTTGCGTCGGTAGTTTCGGCAAAAGGATGCATGATCATGACAGCACCACAAGTGCAACAAAAGGCGTCTGATCTTCCACGTTGGGTTCCTGATGCAGCCCGTCACTATCTTGTTCACACAGAAACTGGGCTGTCTATCCGCGCTCTGGCGCGGGCCAGTGACTGTCACCCGTCAACGGTTCTGCGACAGGTACGTCGATTGGAAGGCCGCCGCGATGATCCGCTGATCGATTCAGCTTTGCGGTCGCTCTCTGCGCAGGTTTCTGCGCGTGACATCTTGAAAAAGGGGAATTTTAAAGCAATGAAAATGGAGTGTTTGAAGAGTGACCCGCATCAGCCGGTTGGCCTGACACAGGCGCGGATTGATCAAGAAGCCAAGCGCATCTTGCGGCGCCTGTGTGAACAGGGGGCCGTGCTTGCGGTGGCCCGCGAGATGGAGACATCGGTGGTCGTCCGGATGACGCCCGAAGGCGAACAGGTGCGCACAGCTGTCGTTGAACGCGAGATCGCGCAGGCTATGGCCCTGAAAGACTGGATTACCTGTCCTGATCCCGAGGGGCGGATTGCCCGATATTTTATTACCAATACCGGGCGCGCGGCCTTGCGGCGCCTGACAGCAGAGGATGAAAACCGGGCCAGCGGATTCGCCGAACGCAGCGCCGATCCCGATGGCGATGCGGGGTGGGATATTGCCAGTATCGAAGGCACGCACCGTCCGCCATCGCGGGCCTATGCAACCGAAAGTCCGCTTGTGGGTCTGGCGCGCCGCAAAGATCGCGACGGCAAACCGTTTCTGCCGCGCGAGCTGGTCGCGGTGGGTGAACGTCTGCGCGAAGACTACGAGTTGGTGGAAGTGGGTCTTGGCGGCAGTGCAAGCTGGGAAAGCTTCGTGAACGGGGAAGCACTGGCAGAGGCCACGGAGGGCCCCAAGGGTGCGCTGGCCGCCCATGGCCGGATCAAGGATGCGCTGACCGAACTGGGTCCGGGCCTTGGGGATGTGGTTCTACGGTGTTGTTGTTTTCTGGAAGGTCTGGAGCAGACCGAGAAAAAGATGGGTTGGTCGGCGCGCTCCGGCAAGATCGTCTTGCGGATCGCCTTGCAGCGCCTGAAGCGTCATTATGAGCAAACCCAGGGGCGCTATGGACCAATGATCGGATAACCGCATCGGGCCATGCACGCCGCACAGGCCCGACATGCAGATGCGCGTGATGGTTGGACAAATGCCAAGGGCGAGGCTAGGTATTGGGTAACATCACTGGAGCCCAATATGCCCACACGCGATTTGAAGATTCCTGCGCAGCGCCACCCTGAGAAACAGCGCCGCCCGGATTCGCCGCAACCCAAAAAGCCCGACTGGATCAGGGTCAAGGCACCCACATCGGAAGGCTATAAAAAGACCCGCGACATCATGCGCGACAATAAGCTGGTAACGGTCTGCGAAGAGGCGGGCTGCCCCAATGTCGGCGAATGCTGGTCCCAAGGCCACGCCACGATGATGATCATGGGCGAGGTCTGCACGCGGGCCTGCACATTCTGCAACATTGCTACCGGTAAACCCCCCGAGGCGCTGGACGTGTTTGAACCGGGCCGCGTTGCCGATGCGGTCAAAAAGCTCGGGTTGAATC
>CAYZKE010000471.1:0-2985 GCA_964478505.1 uncultured Loktanella sp. | reverse complement strand
TGTCGTAGAGATCGCCCATTTAGTTACCTGCCTCATTTGTGCTTATTGTTGTATTTCCCCGGCGCAGCGCCTCTGCGGCTTCTTCGTTCATCCGGAGTGTGGGTCTTTTTGTATTGCGCATATCCACGACGGCGACATCGCGGCTCAACATATCCTGCGCGTCATTCAGCGCGATCACGCGATCAAGGGCAGCAACGGGGTTCTCGCTAGGCAGAAGGATCCGCTGCTCGCGCTCCAGTACCATGTCCCAGCGCCGCTCGCCCATACGGACAAGGCCGCGCACGCGGTCAATCAAGGGACCAGCCGCCGCAAAGAGGCGCAGCGCCTCGGAGATGTTGTCTTCGGCCCCGTCCCCTGCGATCAAGGGCAAATCAAGACGGTCAGCCCGTGCCATGATTTCGCCAGACTGTACGCCATCGGCATCAATCAAGCGCAGCACTGTGCCATCCCGCCAAAGCGCCACAGGCACACGCGGGTTCAACTGCACGTCCAGAGCACCGCCCTGCCCCACGCGAACCGAGGCGGACTTGATCGGGTCCAGTGCTTCGATATCTGCACGGATTTTTTCGAGGTCGAGATCAAAGGACGACACGGGGAATTCAGAAGGCAGAAGCGCGGCCACTTCTGTCAGCACTGACAAATCACCGCCCACGACATTCATGCTTTGCACCATGAATTGCGGGCGTTCCTGAAAGCTCTGTTTTGTTTCTGCGATTGTCGCGGCAAGCGCTGCGCGGTTTTCGGGTTTGGAATACCACGACCCCGCAATGATCAGTATCAACAGGATCGGCACCCCGATCCGCACGGTCCCGCGAAACCCCGGTGTCAGCATCATCCGCTGATAACGGTACCCCATGCGTGAGGGTGCGGGATCACGCGGCAGCGCATCGGGAGAGGTGCGGCGGATCAGCGATCGCATGTTGCGTCCTCCACCATCCAGCGGCACAGTTCAGGGAAGGAAATACCCACATGGGCGGCCTGCTCTGGCGTCAGAGACGTGGGCGTCATCCCCGGCTGGGTGTTTGTTTCCAGAAGGATCAGCCCGTCAAGCCCGCGGCTCTCATCCCAGCGAAAATCGGTCCGGCTGACACCGCGGCATCCCAAGGTCTGGTGCGCACGCAGGGCGTATTCCATGCAGGCATCGAAAATCTCGGCCGGCACTTTGGCGGGTAATTCGTGCCGTGATCCGCCGGGCGCATATTTGGCGTGATAGTCATACCAGCCGTCGGTGATGATATCGGTGACCGTCAGCGCACGGTCGCCCATCACTGTCGTGGTCAACTCACGGCCGGGCGCGAAGGCTTCGACCATGACCTGCTCTGGCATATCATCGGACAGTTGCGGCGGGCCGTTTGCGGCTTCATCCACGATGTAAATGCCGACGCTCGACCCCTCGTTATAGGGCTTCACCACATAGGGCGGCGGCATGACATGGGCCGCGCGCACGGCATCTGCCGATGCCAGAATACTATCAACAACCGGCAGACCTACCTTGCGGTATACGTCCTTCGTGCGCTGCTTATCCAATGTCAGTGCAGAGGCCAGAATGCCCGAATGTGTGTATGGAATTTTCAGCCATTCCAGAACGCCCTGTATCGCGCCGTCCTCGCCCCAGCGCCCATGGAGCGCATTAAAGACAACATCTGGTGCGATCTCGATCAAACGCGCAGCGACGTCGGGGCCGGCATCGACCTCGATCACGTCACATTCTGCTTCCCGCAAAGCTGCTGCACATTCACGGCCCGAGCTGAGCGACACTTCGCGTTCAGCCGATGGGCCGCCCATCAGAACAACAACTCTCGGGTTTGTCCTGCTCGACATACCCAACCGCCTTTAACGCAGGTCTTTTGCGACCTGTCATATTGATTTGATCCTTGCCTCGGATCACAGCCTTTTGGCCAATTATTTTGCGGATGTTTCATCCATTCGACGACCGACCCGCATAATTTCCCATTGTAGCTTGATCCCTTGGGAATCGTAAACCTTTTTCCGCACCAACTCGCCTAAATCCTCAAGGTCGGCAGCGGTGGCATCGCCTGCGTTCGTCAGAAAGTTGGAATGCTTGGTATTCATCACCGCCCCGCCCAATTGCGCGCCGCGCATACCCGCGTCATCAATCACTTTCCAGGCCTTCAGATCATGTACGTCATCAGCCTGCCCTGTTGAGGAAAAACCGGCTGGATTGCGGAACGTAGACCCCGCTGTACGGTCCTTGATCGGTTGGGTCTCGTCGCGTTTGGCCAGTTGCTCTGTCATCCGCTGGTGCAGGTCCGCAGGCGCGGCTTTGGGCGGTGTCAGCGTGGCCGAGACGATCACAGCGCCCGCAGGCAGGTCGCTTTCGCGATAGGCAAGTTGCAGCGCATCAACCGACAGTTCGGTGATTGTCCCGTCACGCAGCACCAGGGTGACCGCGCGCAGCACATCCGCCATATAGCTGCCATAGCAACCGGCATTCATGCGCACCGCCCCGCCGATTGTGCCGGGGATCGTGCGCAGGAACGTCAGATCGAAACCTGCATCGGCTGCCTTGCGCGCCACATGCGCATCAAGCGCCGCCGCCCCTGCGATCACAGTATCATCGCTGATCTCGATTCCGTTAAAGCCGCGCCCCATGCGGATCACCACACCGCTGATCCCGCCATCGCGGACGATCAAGTTGCTGCCGACACCCATCGGAAAGACAGGAACCCCGGGATCAAGAGCCGCCAGAAAATCGGACAGATCCTGCACATCGGCAGGCTGAAACAGCACCTCGGCAGGGCCGCCCACGCGCATCCACGTCAAATCGGCCAGCGGGCGATTGGCCGTCAATGTGCCCCGCACTTCAGGGAGTCTGATCATCCTCTGCTCTCTCTTGCTTTGCCCTTCCGACCAAGGCACCAACTACGCCGCCAAGCCCCGAAGGTGCACTGATGCCGATCAGGAGTGCGACATAAAGCAGTCCATCCCAAGTTCCTAGTGCGGCCATGCCAGAAAGCATGCCAA
>CAYZKE010000470.1:2574-2989 GCA_964478505.1 uncultured Loktanella sp. | reverse complement strand
TCTTTGCCAGCGCAGGGGGACTTGAGGATCAGCTGACTTCCAATCCGCTCCGAAATGGCCGCGACAATCGCGAGTCCGAGGCCACTTCCGGTGGTGTTCGGACCTGCGCGTTCAAAACGACCGGTCAGCTTTTCGAGCTTCTCTTTCGGGACGACCGGGCCAGCATTTGCCACGCGCAATGTCCCGTCTTGTAAAAGCGAGACGTCGATTGGTTCTGCTGCCCCGCCATGGCGGATCGCATTCTCAATCAGGTTGCGGCAAAGAATACCCAAGGCGTCCGGGTCCAAGTCAGACAAGACAGGTCTGTCTGGCAGCGTCAGCGCAATGCGCCCTGCAGGTGTCGCGCGCGCCATCTCGTCGATGATAATCCGCACGACGCTACGCAGGTCCGAGGTTTGGTCCAGCCGCAAGCGGC
>CAYZKE010000470.1:0-2564 GCA_964478505.1 uncultured Loktanella sp. | reverse complement strand
GTTGCATCAGGCGTTCCGACAGGCGGGTAAGCCGTTTGAGAGTGGCCTCGATGTCTGCCGCCCGCGCGGCTGCGGCGGGGGCATCTGTTTCAGATTGCAACCGCTGCGCCTGCGCGATGGCGCCTGCAAGGGGTGTGCGCAATTCATGTGCGGCATTCGCTGCAAAACTGCGTTCGGCCTCAAATGCCCCTTTGAGGCGGCTTAAAAGAACATTGAGGGTGGCTGCGACGGGCGCGATTTCCAGCGGGATATCATCTTCGGGAACGGGCGAGAGATCGCGCGCGCCGCGCACGGCCAAGGTTTCGCGGAAGCGGCGCAGCGAGGCAAGACTTGCCCTGACGCTAAGGACGATGGCAAGCAAGGCAAGGGGGATCACGATCAGAACGGGTAGGCCAAGACCCATCTGGATTTCCCGCGCAACGGAGGCGCGGTGGTCCAGCGGTTCGGCCACCGAAATGCGAACGCTGCCCTGCAAGGCATCATCGTTATAAAGCCTGTGGGTGGCGGTCTGACGAAAGCCCGTGCCGTCATAGAGGGGGAATATCTCAGGATCGGCGGCATGCGATTGCAACAGGATGCGTTCGCGTTGGTCCCGGACGATATAAGTGAAAAACTCGCTATGTTCGCGGATCGCGCCAAGGCGTTGGGTGACGCCATCGTCGTCGCGGCTGATAATTTCTTGCACGGCAAGGGGCAGCAGGCGCTGTGCAGTTTCCTGAAGGGCCGAGTCGAAGACCTCGTCCATCTCATGGCGCAGGTTGACAGCCGTGATCGTGGCCGTCGTAATCCACAAGAGCGTCAGCACAACGCCCAACGACAGCCCCAGGCGGGCCTCAAGACTACGTGGCAGTCTCATGCAGGGCCCAGACGGTAGCCCATGCCGCGTTCGGTCTGGATCACGTCAGCCCCGAGTTTTTTACGCAATCGGCTGACATGGACTTCGATCGTGTTGCTCTCGATTTCGGCCCCGTGGGCGTAGAGTTTGTCTTCCAGCTGTGTTTTCGACAACAACTGACCGGGGCGTGCCAGAAACGCATCAAACAGCGCCCATTCGCGGGACGTCAGTTGGATGGGCTTGCCGCTTTGATGGATGCTGCGGGATGCGAGGTCGATGTCCAGTTTGCCATGGGTGATGATCGGGTTCGGATTGCCGCTGTAACGGCGTGCGACTGATCCGATCCGGGCCGAGAGTTCGGACAGGTCAAACGGTTTGACAAGATAGTCGTCAGCACCCGCGTTCAGCCCATTGATCCGGTCTGAAATCTGATCAAGCGCTGTCAGAATGATCACAGGGGTCACGTCGCCCCGCTGGCGCAGGGTTTTGAGAAATCCGACGCCAAGGCCATCAGGCAGCATCAGGTCAAGCAAGATCAGATCATAGGCGGCGACCGCCATGGCGTCGCCCGCTTCATCAAGGCGCGTCACCCAGTCCACAGAGTGGCCATCGGCGGCAATCTGGTCGCGGACGGCTTCACCCAGAACGGTATCATCCTCAATCAGCAGAATACGCATGGCGGTCAGTCCCTTTGTTTCAAATGCCTTCTTGAACGATGCGGCTTACGCGAGACTGACGTAGATCAACCCACACGCTTCAGGATCCTGTCAGGTTGGTTGCGCATAGTTTGGTGAAGTTGGCCATAAACCGGAGTTTGCAGCATGAAGAAGACACTGACAATGCTCGCATTTCTTGCGACCGTTTCGGCAGGATCAGCCTTTGCCGACGATGACGATTGTTTTGTTCCCATGGCGTTGGACAATGCCTGGACCGTGCGCCGGATCAAGATTGACGATGGGTGCTACGAAATTGACGGCTGGGATGCGCAGGGCCGCCGGATCGAGGTGACCGTTCATCCGCAGACTTTGCAAGTTATTGAATTTGAATACGAGGATGACGACGATGACTAAGACTTCAGCCGTGCAAGGGTCTACTGCGATGGTCCGTGTCTGGGATCCGTTGGTTCGGATCTTTCACTGGAGCTTGGTCGCCGCATTTGTCGTGGCTTATCTGAGCGCCGACGAGCTAAGCACCGTACACGAGATTGCGGGCTATGCTGTCGCCGGGCTGATTGCCTTCCGGCTTGCCTGGGGCTTCGTTGGCAGCAAATACGCGCGTTTCACACAATTCCTGCGCGGGCCGTCGCAAACGCTGGGTTACATCGGCGATGTCGTGCGCGGCAAAGAACATCGGTATCTTGGCCATAACCCCGCAGGTGCTGTGATGACAGTTGCCTTGCTGCTGACGCTCGCCGGTACCGCTTTTACAGGGTGGCTGCTGGAAGATGAGGGTCGGCTTGCGATGCTGCCTGACCTTCCTCAGATTGTCTCACCGGCCTATGCCGATGATGACGGTGATGACGATGAGGGGTATGGCGGACGCGGCTCAGAAGCTGTTGAAGAGGTGCATGAGGTGCTTGCCAACCTCATGCTGTTGCTGATCGCTGTGCATGTCGGCGGGGTGGTGCTGACCTCTTTCCGTCACAATGAAAACCTCGCGCGATCCATGGTAACCGGTGATAAGCGTGCGCCCGAACCCGGCGATATTTCTTGAACATTTCCCTTCGGCG
>CAYZKE010000469.1:0-2997 GCA_964478505.1 uncultured Loktanella sp. | reverse complement strand
CCACCCCTGCCCGCCAAGGTCGAGACGCAGAACATCTGCATGATCGGTCTGCGTTCGGTCGATGAGGCCGAACATGCGGTTCTTGCGGGCGGTGATGTTGAACTGGTCGATATGCGCCGGATCGATGAGGAAGGAATCAGCACGCCGTTGAAAGCGTTTCTGGAGCGTGTCGCGGCTGTGGATGGAATGCTGCATGTCTCGCTGGACGTCGATTTCCTTGATCCCTCTGTCGCCCCTGCCGTCGGCACCACTGTGCCGGGTGGTGCGACCGTGCGCGAAGGGCATCTGGTAATGGAGATCCTGTCGGACAGTGAACTCGTTACCTCGCTTGATCTGGTTGAGTTGAACCCCTTCCTAGATGATCGCGGCACCACTGCAAACTTGATGGTCGATCTGACCGCTTCACTCCTCGGCCGTCGCGTCTTTGACCGCCCAACACGAGACAAAAAATGAGCCTGAAAGCATCCCAACGGGCCATGGTGCCCTTCGTCAGCGTCGATAACATGATGCGTCTGGTGCATCACATCGGGATCGAGGAATTTCTGGCCGATCTGGCGAAAGAGATCGAAGCGGATTTCGCCCGCTGGGAGTTGTTTGACAAAACGCCCCGTGTGGGCAGCCATTCGGACGTGGGCGTGATTGAGTTGATGCCGACGTCTGATGGTGAATTCTACGGCTTCAAATACGTGAACGGCCACCCCAAGAACATGAAAGAAGGCCTGCAAACGGTCACCGCTTTTGGCGTTCTCTCGGATGTTTATAGCGGCTATCCGGTGCTGTTTTCGGAAATGACAATCCTGACCGCACTGCGCACCGGTGCAATGTCTGCGGTGGCGACGAAACATCTGGCGTCGCCCGATGCCAAAACCATGGCGATGATCGGCAACGGCGCACAGTCGGAATTCCAGTGTCTGGCCATCAAGGCGGTTTGCGGGATCGACAATATCCGGCTCTATGACATTGACAGTGCCGCGACAGAGAAATGTGCCAAAAACCTTGCGGGGCTTGGCTTTCACATCACCCCCTGCGTGACACCGGAAGAGGCGATTGAGGGCGCCGAGGTGATCACCGTTGCGACGGCCGACAAGGATATGCAAACGATCCTGACCGATAACATGGTCGGCGCTGGCGTGCATATCAACGCCATTGGCGGCGACTGCCCGGGTAAGACCGAACTGCACCGCGATATCGTCGCGCGGTCCTCGGTCTTCGTCGAATATCCGCCTCAAACACGGATTGAAGGCGAAATTCAGCAGATGCCCGCCGATCACCCGGTGACCGAGCTTTGGCAGGTGATCACAGGTGCGCAGGCAGGGCGTAAATCGGCGAGTGAAGTCACGCTTTTTGATGGCGTCGGCTTTGCCATCGAGGATTTCAGCGCACTGCGCTATGTGCACCGCAAAATCCAGGATACACCTTTCTATATTGATCTGGACCTGATCGCAGATCCGGACGATCCGCGTGATCTTTTCGGGATGATCAAACGCGCGGGATAGGCGGAATTTTGTGAATTTTGATTATCTATCTTTTCGAAAGAATTTGCTGCGATTACTTTGGGCAAAGAACGAAGAAGGTATTCTTGAATGCACAAACGCACCCTTGTCCTGACCGCACTGATTGGCCTCCTCACACTGGCGGCATGCAGTGCGCCTGCCCGTGATATTCCGCTTGTCCCACAACCGACGCCGGGACAATTCTAACGCTTAGTGATAGGTAAATTCGCCTGTCACATGGCGCCACTCTCCGGGACTGATCATCTTGCGGTGGACAAAACGGACTGAATGCAGCGGTCCGTCGAGTGTCTCGCGCCAAAAGCTGATAAAATTCAGAAGCTTGTCGTGGTCGGGTGCCAGATCATAGTCCTGCCAGACAAAGGTGTTCAGCACATGTGGGTAGTCCGGCATGTGATAGAACATCTCGGCTGTGGTCAGCCCGTAGCCTTTCAACATCAATTCGGTTTCGGATGGCATGTTTTTTCCTCTGCTCTGTTGAACCTCAACCTGATGATTCCACGGGATAAATTTATGTCAACAAAAACAATATGTTAGCAGCACATGCCGGTGGCTGCTAATGCCTGATAGCATCCATCATTGCACCCCACATCAAGTGTCTGATAGAGTAGTCGCAACCAGATGTAGCAGTCCAAAAACCAACAGGCGGATCACGTGAACGATACCCCAGAAACACCTGAAAACGATGAAGATAACCCGCCCATGCGCCCTGCGTATGAGGGGCCTTCTGTCACGATCGAGCATGAGCTGAAGACCAGCTATCTGGATTACGCCATGAGCGTCATCGTGTCGCGCGCGATTCCGGATTTGCGCGATGGTCTGAAACCGGTGCACCGCCGTATCCTCTATGCGATGCACGGCACGGGCAACACGCCGGACAAACCCTACCGGAAATCTTCGCGACCTGTCGCCGAGACAATGGGTAAATACCACCCCCACGGTGACAGTGCGATCTATGACGCGCTGGTGCGGATGGCGCAGGATTTCTCGATGTCGCTGGTGCTTTTGGATGGTCAGGGCAACTTTGGTTCGATGGACGGCGACCGCGCGGCGGCCTATCGCTATACCGAGGTGCGGATGGACCAGCCGGCTGTCTATCTGCTGGCGGATATCGACAAGGACACCGTTGATTTTCAAGACAACTATGACGGCAAGGACCGTGAACCAACGGTTCTGCCTGCGCGTTATCCCAATATGCTGGTCAATGGCGCCGGTGGTATTGCTGTTGGCATGGCCACGAATATTCCGCCCCATAACCTGGGCGAAGTTATCGACGCCACGCTCGCGCTGATCGACAATCCCGACATGACGTCAGAGGAATTGATTGAGTATATCCCTGCCCCCGATTTCCCGACTGGCGGGATTATCCTGGGCCGCGCAGGTGCGCGCAAAGCCTATCTTGAAGGCCGTGGGTCCGTCATTGTCCGTGCCAAAACCGTGGTCGAGGAAATTCGCAAAGACCGCTATGCCATTGTGATCAATGAGA
>CAYZKE010000468.1:0-2998 GCA_964478505.1 uncultured Loktanella sp. | reverse complement strand
ACCGATATTGCTTTCAGCCCGAACGGCGGAAATGCGCAGGAATGGAGCTTTGCAGGGTTGCGAACTTTGAGCGACGATTCGGTCACTTTCGGCCCAACGCTGCCGTTGATGCATCTTGCAGCGAACGGCAGCTATGAGCCCAAACGAACCAATGCTGCAATTCGCAGCAACGTCCGCTACTTCGCGTACGATCAATTCCGTGAGCTACTCAAAGGCGATCCGGCTATGGGTTTGTGGCGCAAGGCTTATCAACGCACCCGCTACTTTGAGCACGTTGACGTAGTAAAAAAATCCACTTTTTTCCGTCTAGGTTTTCGCAGGGACGGGGCTAATCTCGATATTTCAAACTTGTTTGACATTGGCTGTGTCGCGCCAGTTCAAGGGTGACCCAGTCTAGCCACCATTGCATCTTTGACCTCTAGACCGTTAGCGTGATGCCATCAAGCTCAAGTCACGATAGCCCAACGCGCTACGCGTTGCTTTGCAGGAAAAAACTTTACAACGTCACTCTATTTGTTTTTTCTCACCTCCAGACAGCATTTTTAGTAATTTTTTGGCTGGCAAGCAAAATTGTACGGGAGCGATAGTTGAGTCTAGGGCAAATAGCATCGGCAGCACAGCTCGTGAGCATCACGACGGGGCTGCTCAGTAAAAACTACAATCCAACAGTTGACCTAATCATGTCCGTGGGCTCAATGCTCTCGGCGGCAAACATGAAGCTGGACGCGATTTATGACCGGATCGAGCTTCTTCATGCCGACATTCAGAACCTTCGGTCGGAGGTGGAAGCGGTCCCGTTGAAAACGGTCGAACTCCAACTTGGGGTGACGCTGCGCTCGCGGGCAAAGAAAATCGCCCGCCTGATGGAAGACAAGGACGCGTATTTCGGCAATCAGCGGGCTTTGTTCGAAGACCTTTACAAGGCGACGGCCACGCTGGAAACGGCTATAGAGGACTACATAGAGGTCTGCCGCGAAAACCGGTTCGACGGGATCACACACGTCATTCTGGCTTCAGACGCACTTTACCGGGCGTACCTGATCCTGATGGGTTTTGAGGCCATGTCGAACGGGATCGCGCTTCCAGTGGGTAGAATTGTCAACACGCTGCAGTATTCGGTCGATACGGTCACCGACGCCATTGAAGACACTCGTATTGGCTTGGCAAAACTCTCCGTCGTAGCAGAAGAAAAGGCCACAGCGTATCAGCTGCCCTATGCTTGGTTTACGCGAAGGCTTGAGACGGATTCAGTGCCGCTGATCGTCAGCTCGCTCGTCGCGCAAAAGAAGGCGAATGTGCCAAATCACAAGTTTTCACCCGATATGTATTGGAACCCTAGAGACAACGCATACGAACCAGTCATAGGCGCGGACGGAAAGGTCCAAGGGAGCTGGAGCTACAGCTACAACCTTTTGGAAATCGACAGCGTGGCGCCCGCACTCGACCTCGTAAAGCTCAGCCTTAAGCCGCTGGAATTACTAAACGATTCAAAGCTGACGAACATAAGTGCGGATCAAAACGACGCGACGCTCTGGGAGCTTGGCGGCGGGGACAAGATGACCATCGTCAAAAAACTCACCAAGATCGAGGACGAGTATAATGCGCTGGTGGCGCGATACTACAACGTCAATCTCACCCTGCATTCTTGCCGTCATTTCCGGAAAATTATGGGTGATCGCATTGGCCGAATTAAAGAGGTCTATGCCGCATGATCAATCTTCTCGCACATCCCGCATTCGTGACATTTGTCGGCGGTGTCTTCACCGGCGTCGTTGCGAACAAAGTGACTGAGTATCTGTCCGATGTTTCGGTTTTCTCCGATAGCCACGAGCGGGCGGAGATCAAACAAAGCCTTGAAAGCCAGATAGCGGCGCTGCCGCAGGGGAAAGGCGCGCTGGTTCAGTACTACTATTTCAATGAAATCGACGGCAGCGAATTGCCCCATGGGCCGGTTTTGCTCGGCAATGGTGGCACACCGCAGGAGCCGTGGATGGATGTTTACGAATCCCGCACTTCGTTGAAGACATTTGGCGAAGACCTGCGCCAGACCCTCAACCGGGAAGATCTGACTTTCAGCGGCACGCAGTATTTTTGGGTGACCAAGGATGCGGAGGGCGCGGTGTCTCTTACCAAGGTGGAGGGCGGGCCCCTCGAAGACCTTGCCCTGCGGGAAAAGCTCTCGCTGGAGCTGAATGCACAATACGCTGGGGAGCAGGTGGGCGTCAAAAAGATGGTGGAACAGGCGGAAGTCTTTCGCCGGTTGGAGACGCGCTTCCGGGACCAGCTTTCCGATGCGCAGACCCAACTCAAACTGTCTCAGATACACGCGAACATGGAGCAGGCGCAGGCCGATTTCGAGAAGGCCGTCAGCGCGCAGCAATCGGCGATAGAACGAGCCTCGAAGGTCAGTTTCCTGCAAGAAATCAACAAGTTGTCGGGCGCGGTTTCTGGCCTCGCGGGCGCAGTCAACGGGTTGAGGGCGCAGCAGAATTACCATCAGAGCGCAGCGCAGCAAGCGAGCCACACGTACAACGTCAATGTGAACGTTCTGCAGCAGACCATGATACAGAACAACGTCAGCCATAACTATTTGATCAGCGATCCAGAAGTTCAGTATCCCTAGCTTTTTTCTGATTGATGTGTGGCGCAACTTGCGACAGTTCAATTTACGGCAAGACACCAAAGTAACTTCAGCAAATGTGAGGCTGAGCAATTCGGTGTTAAACTTCACTACTCGGGCGTTTGTCATACATTCGGCTTTTATGATCTCTGCACCGCAGGCCCTGGCAAAACTCTTGCGCTTCTGTCTCACAGAAAAACGACCGCTTTAGACGGTTCCCAATTTCTGGAAGCTGCCATTGGCATAGCCGCAGCGAAAGCTAACAAAGTCCGCAAAGCAGCTGCGCATGCGCTTTGCGCTGAACGTCTGCTTTGGGTTGGTTCTCTTTCTTGCCGCAGTAAGGCACGAGGTCCCGGATCAGGTCCGGGACTGCGGGGT
>CAYZKE010000467.1:0-3021 GCA_964478505.1 uncultured Loktanella sp. | reverse complement strand
CAAGAGGATGCCACGATTGACTTGATGCTTTCCGAGGCCATCAAAACCAGCGCCATTGAGGGCGAGGATCTGGACAGAGAGTCGGTCAGGTCATCGCTGCTCTCATTAATTACATCGGATACGCTACCGGACAAATCAGACCAGAAAGCTGCTGGGGCTGCATCGCTGCTGGTGGACGTCCGCAAGAACTGGCAAACATCCCTGACGCATGACCTGCTGGGCAAGTGGCAATCCATGGCCGTCCCGGAACAGCGCTACACGTCTATTCTACGTGGCGCATACCGCAATGATCCTTCACCGATGCAAATAGTGAGCGGGCCTTACGGGCGGGAAAAGGTTCACTATGAGGCCCCGCCAGCGATTCAGGTGCCTGATGAAATGGCAAGGCTTATCGACTGGTACAACCAAACCAGTCCTTTGAGCGAGGATAAGACAATATATGGGATCGCGAGAGCAGGTATTGCTCATCTCTGGTTCGAGGTCATTCACCCCTTCGATGATGGTAATGGTCGAGTTGGCAGGGCGATCGCTGACCATGCGCTTTCGCAGTCTCTCGGTTATCCAACCACGGCTTGTCTTGCGACGGCAATAGAGGCGGACAAGAAAACCTATTATCTGCAACTGGAGAAAGCGAGTCGTGGAAGCCTGGATGTTAACGTTTGGCTGGATTATTTCGCAGACACAATAATCAAGGCACAGGAAATTGCCAGCGAAGAGGTGAACTTTGTACTGGCCAAGACACGTTTTTATGAAGTCTATGGCAACCAGTTGAATGACCGGCAGGCCAGGATGGTATCGCGGGTATTCGCTGAAGGTCGGAAGGGCTTTGAAGGCGGAATAACGACTAAAAAATATGAAGCGATTACCAAGTGTCCCAATCGAACGGCCAGCCGTGATCTTTCTGACCTGGTTGCCAAGGGCATTATCATCCCGTTACCAGGCGGTGGAAGAACAACCCGATATGAGTTGACGATTGTTGAACCGGCTCAGTCTGGTCTGATGAGGAAATGATTTTCTTCGCTCTGGAGCGAGCAATTTTATCTGCACAAGCCTGAACGATTTAAGGAATTTCCGTTTTGTCCTATGAACGTCGATACACTCAAAGAAAAACTGGCTGATATTGATGCAGATACCTTGCGGAATTTTATATTCGACCTCTACCTCCACTATCCGGAGTTGAGTGACAAGATCGAAGCATTGACATTGGCAAATGATCCAGTCGCCCTGTCCAGGGTGCTGCGCAAGCGTATTGCATTGCTGAAACGAAGGCAGCGGTTTATCGATTATCGGGCGAGTTTTGATTTTGCACGCGAACTGGAAGCGACCCTCGCCGATATTGAAAGCGGACTGCTGGAGCGCTCACCGGAGCATGCGTTTGATTTGGTCGACCGGTTCCTGGCGACGGCAGAATCGGTGCTCAACCGTGTCGATGATTCTGGCGGGGCAGTGGGCGAGGTATATCGTCAAGCCGTACTGTTGTGGTTGACGGCGGCTAAAGGCTGGCGGGATGCTAATGTCGACTGGCTCGAGCGGATATATCAGCTGTATCAGCAGAATGATTATGGTGTGCTTGATCCGCTATTGCCAAATGCCAACCTGCTGTTGACGCCGGATCAGCTGAAGCAACTTGCCTGGCGGTACGAAAACGCGTTGCGCAAGGCGTTAAAATCTCCCGAACAAGAAGACAAGCTCAATCTCGCGGCCTTGCGTAGCGGCGTGGCATTAGGACAGATAGCCGATGCCTTGCGTGATCCTGCCTTATACGAGCGATCGGTATTGATACATTCGCCGCAGCCAAACAATCTGCAAATGAAATCGATTTGTGAAAAATATTTGCAGTATGAGCAGCCCGAGACGGCAATGCGTTATCTGAACCAGGCATGGGAGGACCGTTTTGAGCGTGATCGTCTGGAATTGCTGGATAAGGTCTGTGTGAAAACGGGTGACCGGAAACAGCTTAAAGTGATTCGTTCTCGGCTGTTTCAGAGCGAGCAGAGCTACCCCAATTTCACGCGATATCTGGAGGCCTTGGACGAGGATGAGAAAGAGAAAGCGTGTAGCTCAGCAATCAAGCAAGCCGAACAGAGTGGCAATATCGTACTGAGCGCAGATCTGTTATTGAACCTGAGCCAGACGGAGAGAGCTCAGGCCTTTGTCTTAGCTCGGCATCAGGAGTTGGCGGAGTGTTTTTATGACAGCCTGCTTAGGCTGGCAAAGGCGTTTGAAAAAGCGGATTGCAATCTGGCGGCTACGGCGTGCTACCGCGCCTTGTTGCTGGATATCCTGGCACAGGCGCGCAGTAAGGCTTACGGCCATGGTGCACGGTACTATAAAAAGCTGGAAGCGCTGGCGAAGCGGATCAAGGAATTCAAACCACTGCCAACACATCACGCCTTCGTGCAGCAATTGCACTCGTCGCATGGGCGAAAGAAAAGTTTTTGGGCGCGACTCGAATCATGATGTGCCAAAGCCTGCAGCACGGCATGGGGTCGCTTCTCAATATTCCCGGTGAGCATGAGCAGCAATTTCTGCACATGGTATTTTTCATGGTATTACCAATTAATGGGAAAATAAGCCATTGAATATAAAAGATAAAAATGGCTTATTTGCAATCGAGTGGGAGTGACAGAATTTTATAAGGCATTGATTTATAATAATTAATCAATAAAATTGATAATATAATCTGCATCATCAATGGGATTTTTCATGGCATTTGTTGCGTGTAGCAAGGCAGCAGACATCGATAACATGAGATAAAAACTGAGCTTGGCATGGTATTGGGGTGCTTGATTTATAGGTGCTCTTGAGCAATCCGAAATCGGCAATTCCAGCACAGTGTTTCAGAAAAACAGTACTGTTTTTCTGAAACTATTGGCAGCGTAAGGACTACGTAGCTTACTGAAAAAGCGACTATTTTCGTAATTATCCTCGTGCAGAAGGTCGAACTACCCCGCTAGGCCTGTGTCTACACTCTCAATGTCTATCACTTGCAGAAAGTAACCAGGTACGTTACAGTTTCCC
>CAYZKE010000466.1:0-3021 GCA_964478505.1 uncultured Loktanella sp. | reverse complement strand
CACGGGCCGCGCGCCCGTTTTTTTGTGCCGAATGATAAGTCGGAAAGAATGATGAACGATCTGATCGCCAAAGCGGCCATTGACCGCCGCATCGCTGAAATCATCACCCCAGTCGTTGAAGACATGGGGTTCGAGGTCGTGCGCGTGCGTCTGATGACCGGCAAGGAAAGCATCTTGCAGATCATGGTCCAGCGTCCCGATGGCCAGATCGAAGTTGATGAATGTGCCCAGATTTCCACCGCTGTCAGCGCTGTGCTGGATGTCGAAGACCCGATTCTGGATGTTTATACACTTGAAGTCTCGAGCCCCGGTATCGACCGTCCGCTGACACGGATGAAGGATTTCGACCAATGGGAAGGCTTTGAAGCCAAGGTTGAAACCGATGAGCTGATTGATGGCCGCCGCCGTTTCAAAGGGCAGTTGGCGGGCACCGAAGGTGATGAAATTCTGATCACGATTGCCGAGGGCACGATTGGTCTGAAATTCGAATGGCTGTCAGACGCCAAACTGGTCCTGACAGATGAGTTGATCCGCGATGTTTTGCGCGGTCGCAAAGACGCGGGTCAAATCGACGAGACCCAATTTGATGAAATCGAAACCATCATTGATGGCGAGGAGAACACTTAAGATGGCTTACACATCCGCCAACCAGTTGGAGCTTTTGCAAACAGCAGAGGCCGTGGCCCGCGAAAAGAACATCGAGCCCGGGCTTGTTGTTGAAGCGATGGAAGAATCGCTCGCCCGTGCCGCCAAGTCGCGTTACGGCGCAGAGATGGACATTCGCGTGTCCATCGACCGCAAAACCGGCAAGGCGACCTTCACTCGCGTGCGGACTGTGGTCGAGGATGATGAGCTTGAGAACTATCAGGCCGAGTTCACCGTTGAGCAGGCCAAGGAATATATGGACAACCCCGAAGTGGGCCAGCAGTTCATCGAAGAAGTACCACCGGTGGAGTTGGGCCGCATTGCTGCGCAGTCTGCCAAGCAGGTGATCTTGCAGAAAGTCCGCGAAGCCGAGCGTGACAAGCAATACGAAGAGTTCAAGGATCGCGCCGGTACGATCATCAACGCGCTGGTCAAGCGTGAAGAGTACGGCAACGTGATCGTTGATGTAGGTTCTGGCGAAGCCGTGCTGCGCCGCAACGAAAAGATCGGCCGCGAGGCATACCGCCCCAATGATCGTATCCGCTGCTATATCAAAGAAGTGCGCCGCGAACAGCGTGGCCCGCAGATATTCCTTAGCCGTACAGCGCCTGAATTCATGGCGGAATTGTTCAAGATGGAAGTGCCTGAAATCTATGAAGGCATCATCGAGATCAAAGCTGTTGCCCGCGACCCCGGTTCGCGCGCGAAGATCGCGGTTATCTCTTATGACGGTTCGATTGATCCGGTCGGTGCCTGTGTTGGTATGCGCGGTTCCCGCGTGCAGGCCGTTGTGAACGAACTGCAGGGCGAAAAGATCGACATCATTCCTTGGAATGAAGACATGCCGACGTTCCTCGTGAACGCGTTGCAGCCTGCCGAGGTATCCAAGGTGGTTCTGGACGAAGAGGCCGGCAAAATCGAAGTTGTTGTGCCCGAGGAACAATTGTCGCTGGCCATTGGCCGCCGCGGCCAGAACGTGCGCCTTGCGTCGCAACTGACCGGTCTGGATATCGACATCATGACCGAGGAAGAAGAGAGCAAGCGTCGTCAGGCTGAATTCGAGCTACGCACGAAATTGTTCATGGATACCCTTGATCTGGACGAGTTCTTTGCCCAACTCTTGGTATCGGAAGGGTTCACGAACCTCGAAGAGGTCGCCTATGTTGAGCTTGACGAGCTGCTGGTGATCGAAGGTGTTGACGACGATACTGCTGCCGAATTGCAGGCGCGTGCCCGCGACTATCTGGAAGCGGAAGCCAAAAAAGCCATGGAAGCGGCCCGTGCATTGGGTGTCGAAGACAGCCTTGTCAATTTCGAAGGGCTGACACCTGCCATGCTCGAGGCGCTAGGCAAAGACGGTGTGAAAACACTCGAAGACTTTGCAACCTGTGCTGACTGGGAACTGGCCGGTGGCTGGACGACGGTCAACGGCGAACGCGTAAAAGACGAAGGCGTCTTGGAGCCGTTCGACGTATCGCTGGAAGAAGCACAAGACATGGTGATGACCGCCCGCGTGATGCTGGGTTGGGTTGACCCCGATGATCTTGCGTCGGACAGCGAAGAAGATCTGATCGCGGAGGAGGAGGCCTGATCGCAGGCCTCTGAGGGGATCGCAGATGGCGCGTGGTGGCCATAACAAAGAACGCGATGATGTTGAACGTAAGTGCATCGTCACGGGCGAGGTGCAGCCAAAGGCTGGCTTGATCCGCTTTGTTGTGGGCCCTGATAATCAGGTTGTGCCTGATGTTCTGGGCAAACTGCCGGGCCGTGGCATGTACGTGACGGCTGACCGGACAACGCTTGAAGAGGCGAAGAAAGGTCAGTTTTCACGCTCTGCTAGGCAGGCGGTCGCTGTGCCCGACGGACTGGTGGACGAAGTTGAACGCCAACTTGCCCGCCGCACCGTTGATCTGATCGCATTGACCCGCAAAGCGGGCCGTGCGGTTTGCGGATTTGAAAAGGTAAAGGGTTGGCTCGCCGGTGGTGAGCGGGTCCGTGTTCTGGTTCAGGCCTCTGACGGGTCGGAACGGGGCAAAACGAAACTATGGACGCCCGAGGGCGCCCGATACTTTGGCTGCCTGACCTCTCAGGAATTGGGTTTGGCATTTGGGCGGCAAAGTGTGATACATGGCGCGCTTGCGACTGGCAGACTCAGCGATCGTGTTGTAGAGGAAGCCACAAAGCTACGCGGATTACGCGAAGGGAACGGGGGCGATACGGCCTCCGGGAAGGATAAAGAAGCTAAATGAGCGATAACGACGGTAAAAAGACACTCGGCCTTGGTGGTTCACGTCCCAGCAACGTGAAGCAAAGTTTTAGCCATGGGCGGACCAAAAACGTCGTGGTGGAAACCAAACGCAAACGCGTTGTGGTGCC
>CAYZKE010000465.1:0-3029 GCA_964478505.1 uncultured Loktanella sp. | reverse complement strand
TGATCATCCAGGTTCTGTATTTCAAACGCACCGGCAAACGGGTGTTCCTGATGGCCCCGATCCACCACCACTATGAGAAAAAGGGCTGGGCCGAGCCGCAGATCGTGATCCGGTTCTGGATCATCTCGCTGATCCTCGCGATGATCGGCCTTGCGACGCTGAAGGTGCGGTAATGATACCGGTTCAGGGATATGCGGGCCAGACTGTGGCTGTTCTGGGTCTGGGGCGGTCCGGGCGCGCGACAGCTGCGGCATTGCAGGAAGGCGGCGCGCATCCGGTTGTTTGGGATGACAGCGCAGTGGCCCGCGATGCGGCAGAGGAATCTGGTTTTGATCTGCGTGACCTGACCAAGCCGCGTGCTTTTGAAGGCGTTTCTCTTCTTGTTGTCAGCCCTGGCATTCCGCATCTTTACCCCGCCCCGAACCCTGTGATCGCGGCGGCATGGGATGCAGACGTGCCGGTGGATAACGACATCGGCTTGTTCTTTCGGTCCTTTGCGACCGCAGAATGGGAAGACTTTGACACAATGCCGCGCGTGATTGCCGTGACGGGCTCGAACGGGAAATCAACGACTTCGGCGTTGATCCACCATATTCTGGTCGAGAACGGCCGTCCCGCTCAATTGGCGGGCAATATCGGGCGCGGTGTTCTCGATATCGAACCTGCGCATGATGGCGAAGTGGTGGTGCTGGAACTCTCTTCATACCAGACCGATCTTGCGCGCAGCCTGACGCCGGATGTGGCGGTTTTCACAAACCTTAGCCCCGATCACCTTGACCGTCATGCGGGTCCAGGCGGGTATTTCGCCGCCAAACGCCGCCTTTTTGCAGAAGGCGGGCCGGATCGTGCGATCATCGGTGTGGATGAGGTCGAAGGGCGCTACATGGCCAATCAACTGAGCGAAGGGCCGGGGGATGACCGCGTGATCCGGATTTCCTCGGGTCAAAAGCTGGCAGGTGAGGGCTGGAACGTTTTTGCGCGCAAGGGGTTTTTGGCCGAGCATCGCAAGGGCCGTCAGGTCGGGTCGATTGATTTGCGCGCGATTGCCGGATTGCCGGGCGCGCATAACCATCAAAATGCCTGTGCGGCCTATGCGGCGTGCCGGACTTTGGGGTTGGGGCCCAAGGGGATCGAAGCTGCGATGCAAAGCTATCCCGGATTGCCGCATCGCAGTCAGGTGGTTGCGGTGAAAGATGGCGTCACTTTTGTCAATGACAGCAAAGCGACGAATGTGGACAGTGCCGCCAAGGCGCTGGCGGCTTTCCCGAAGATCCGCTGGATTTGCGGTGGTTTGCAGAAAGAGGGCGGGCTTGACGGTCTGCTGCCGTATCTGGACCACGTCAGTAAAGCCTATGTCATCGGGCGCGAGGCCGAGAGTTTTGCCCGCCAGTTGACTGGTGCGGATGTGGAGGTTTGCGGCACGATGGCTACGGCGGTGGCGCAGGCAGCGGCAGATGCCGAGGCGGGCGAAGTCGTACTCTTGGCGCCTGCGGCGGCATCGTTTGATCAGTACGACAGTTTTGAGCGGCGCGGCGAGGATTTCATCCGCTGTGTGACAGAAGCGGTGGGGTAAGGTGGATTGAAATCCACCTTACGGGTTGGCAATCGCTTGCCCCGCCGCCCAACCCGAGGACCATGCCCACTGGAAATTATAACCGCCCAGCCAGCCGGTCACATCCACGCATTCACCTATAAAATAAAGTCCCGGCATTGATTTTGCGGCCATGGTTTTGGACGACAGCGCGTCGGTATCAACGCCGCCCAAGGTCACTTCTGCAGTGCGGTAGCCCTCTGATCCGGCAGGCGTCAGGGTCCAGTCGGCCAGTCTCTCGCAAAGTGCATTCAGCTTTGCATCACTTTGATCGGCGATATTTCCCTCAAGCGGCAACTCTGCCTTGAGGTGATCCACAAGTCGGGCAGGCAGGTGTTGCGCCAGTACAGTGGTCAGCGCTTTGCGCCCGTCGCTTTGGCGCTGGCTTTGCAAGGCGGCCAAAAGATCACCCTTTGGGTTCAGGTTCACGCTGATCGTCTCGCCCTCGTGCCAATAGGACGAGGCTTGCAACACCGCAGGCCCCGAAAGGCCGCGGTGGGTGAAGAGGATCGCTTCGTCAAAGCTGGCGTCATTGGCCGAAACGCGCGCATGGGTTGCGACACCTGCAAGCGGTTTGAATCTGTCATCCGAGAAGGTCAACGGCACCAGCCCCGGACGTGGGTCGATCACGGGCAGGCCGAATTGCGCGGCGATTTGATAGCCCAGTCCCGTCGCGCCCATTTTCGGGATGGATTTGCCGCCACAGGCCACGACCAGATTGCGCGCGGTCACCGTTTGGCTGCGCCCCTCACGTGTGAGGGTCGCGCGAAAGGCGCTGCCATCGTGGCTGATCTCGCTCACAGCGGTTTGCAGCCAAAGCTGCGCACCGGCCTTGTCCATTTCGGCGCGCAGCATTGCGATAATGTCTTTGGCACTGTTGTCGCAGAAAAGCTGTCCCAGCGTTTTTTCATGCCATGCGATCCGGTACTGGTCGACCAGCGCGATGAAGTCCCACTGCGTATAGCGCCCGAGGGCGGATTTGCAGAAGTGTTTGTTCTGGCTTATGAAATCCTGATTTTTTCACCGGCCGCTTTAGCATGATCGACAACGAGCACGCCGGGCCCTGCGTGGGCCGCGCACATCATGCCTGCAGCACCTGCGCCGATGATCAGAGTTTCTACCTTCATAGCGGCCCATATGGCGCAAGCGCTGCGGGAGATCAAATTCAGAAAATTTGATCATGCCTCCGGCGGAAGTTTGATCGGACATGGAAAGTGGCAGGCAGCGGTTTTTCAGTGGAATCGTGGTCAATTGACGGTTAAGGTGCCAGCAGACCCGGCAAACGGGCGATGTAGGCAAATGAGCGGTGATCCATGACGGAAATGGTCTATGGGACGGTCCCGGTGCAATCCGGCGACCCGGTTCTGCCCCGATGGTGGCGGACGATTGATAAATGGACAATGTCCTGCATCCTGATCCTTTTCGGGATCGGGTTGTT
>CAYZKE010000464.1:0-3030 GCA_964478505.1 uncultured Loktanella sp. | reverse complement strand
ACTTCTGACCGATTTCGCAGGGCATTCTACCTGCGGAGTAGGAGAGTGACATGCAATTTGAATGGCCCACAGCCGAACAGATGATGTATCGCGTCATGCGTTTGCGCCGCTTGATCGCGCTTGCGGTCGCGCTTCCTGTGCTCGTGATGCTGGGTGTTGCGTTCTTTGATCCCGCGGCTTTGCCCCCCGAGCGCGCAACGCTGGCGTCCTTGTCGGTTGCGATGCTGGTTGTCGGCCATGTTGTCCTTTTCCCGAACGTCACACTTGAGACAATCGCTTTGTCATTATCGGTCACGGCACTCGTGGTCGTGATGCCGCTGATCAAAATCGTCGCAGGCTGGGCCCCCGCGGAACACCAGTCCGCCGCGCTTGTGCTGTTGGTGTGCCTCGCTGTTGCCGCGATGGGCGTGGTGATGGCGCTTTTGCAAATCATCTTTAATCTGCTGGCCTATGCGGGCCCAGCTTGGCAAATCCGCCTGAAAACAAAGCTGGTGCTGCCCTGTTCGGCCTCTGTGGCGCACCGCCAGTGTGCCTTGCAGCCGCAAACCCGCCGCGGGCGCATTCTGACAGGTCCCGCAGATGACAACGGGTTCTTTGATGTGGCTGTTGCGGCCCCCCATGCCGCTGACCCCCAGAACCCCGATCAGCCGATGATCGTGAAGGTCGACGCCAAGGTGCTGACATCCACCGAGGCGCGCCATGATGTGATGATCGTGCTGCCAAACCGGTCTGTCACGGTCACCTCGCAGAGCTTTCAGCCTATGGGCAATGGCTGCTGTGTCGAGGTGACAGACATGCCGGGTGATTTCACTGTCGGCATGCATGCAATCTTCTGGCTGACAGACCAGCAGGCCGACAACCTGACCGAGATGACCGATATCATTCTGGGGCAGGAAACGCGGGCAAATGGACTTGCGCATAATGTGTCACTGCTTTCTGTTGCCGGTGCACTGCTGTCGCCGCGCCATCCTGTGGCCAATCGCGCGAAATAAATCCTTTCAAATTGCTGTGGTGTGACCTTCCGCTCGGTTGACCCTTTGTTGTGGCAACGGTATGCACAACGCAGCCAACAGACGGTGCGTGACATGCGCGCCCTGCCGAAAGGAACACCCCTTGCAGGAAATGCTCTCTGAATACCTGCCGATCATGATCTTTCTGGGGCTCGCCATTGCGCTGGGCCTGATCCTGATCATTGCTGCGGCCATTGTTGCGGTGCGCAACCCTGACCCTGAAAAAGTATCTGCCTATGAATGCGGCTTTAACGCATTTGACGATGCGCGGATGAAGTTCGATGTGCGCTTTTATCTGGTCGCGATCCTTTTCATCATTTTTGACCTTGAAGTCGCGTTCCTATTCCCATGGGCCGTGGCCTTCCAGGATGTCAGCATGACGGCATTCTGGTCGATGATGGTGTTTCTGGGCGTGCTGACGATTGGCTTTGCCTACGAATGGAAGAAAGGGGCGCTCGAATGGGAGTGATGACTGGAACCGCTGTAGGTGCTGATAAAGAACACGGCGCGCAGCTGATCAATTCCGAATTGCAGGACAAGGGTTTCCTTGTGACCTCGACCGCCGACATCATCAACTGGGCGCGCACAGGGTCCTTGCACTGGATGACATTCGGTCTGGCCTGTTGCGCGGTAGAGATGATGCACACCTCCATGCCGCGCTATGACCTTGAGCGGTTCGGCACGGCCCCACGCGCATCACCGCGCCAGTCGGACCTGATGATCGTGGCCGGGACGCTGACCAACAAAATGGCGCCTGCGCTGCGCAAGGTTTACGACCAGATGCCCGAACCACGTTACGTGATCTCTATGGGGTCCTGTGCGAATGGTGGCGGGTACTATCACTACAGCTATTCGGTTGTGCGCGGTTGTGACCGCATCGTGCCCGTTGATATTTACGTGCCGGGCTGTCCGCCCACGGCTGAGGCGTTGCTTTACGGCATCCTGCAACTGCAGCGCAAAATGCGCCGGACAGGGACGATTGTAAGGTGATCCAGCACATTGCTCTGTCAGCTATCATGTTCACGGGGTCGCATCCGGCTTTTGCTTGGGCTGATGATGCTGAGTGTGTGATGGACGCTGTCACTATCACGAATATCGAACATACCGGAGAAGGCTTTAATGCGAGACTTGAGGGGTATCGCATGTACGAGCTGCGCGGCACGCTAAGAAATGACCTGTCTTGGCCGATTAGCGCTGTGCTATCTGAAACGATTGCCAGCATGGATAGTGGTGAAATCCTGAACAAGAGCCAGGGCGCCATGTATCTTTCTGTGCACTTGGGGCCAAATGAAGAACGAGAAGTTCAGCTTTTTTACTTCAGCCGAGCGGGGTTGGATGAAAACCCGCCGTATTACTTCGAGAGAGTTCTGGATGTGCGTGATGCAGATGATGGCATGCTAATTGGTTTGGATTGGCCGCCCGATGATGCCCCTCGACTACTTACTGAATTGGAGTGTCCTTAAATGACTGAAGCCCTGCAAGAACTCGGCACCCATCTGGAGATGAAGCGGACCGATTGCGTGCTGTCCTGGGAAGTGGCCCATGACGAATTGACGGTGACGGTCGCCCCATCTTCGCTGGTCAGCTTCGTGGAGTTTCTCAAGAATGACGGTGCCTGCAAATTCTTGTCCCTGATTGACATTACGGCGGTGGACTATCCTAGCCGTGCCAAACGCTTTGACGTGATCTACCACTTCCTGAGCATGTATCAGAACCACCGTATCCGCCTGCGCGTGCAGATCCGCGAAGAGGATATGATGCCCTCGATCATTTCGGTGCATCCGTCGGCCAATTGGTTCGAGCGCGAAGTCTTTGATATGTTCGGCATCCTGTTCTCCGGTCACCCCGATTTGCGCCGCATCCTGACGGATTACGGTTTCCGCGGCCATCCGCTGCGCAAGGATTTCCCGACAACGGGTTATACCGAAGTGCGGTATGACGAAGTACAAAAGCGCGTGGTTTATGAACCTGTCAGCCTTGTGCAGGAATACCGCCAGTTCGATTTCATGTCACCGTGGGA
>CAYZKE010000463.1:0-3047 GCA_964478505.1 uncultured Loktanella sp. | reverse complement strand
TTCTGCGCGGATTTCTTCGGTGCCCCGATTTTCGGCATTCGAAAAATCCCATTCAGCTGTCAGCGCGTCACGCGCCTGAATAGCCTGCCACGTTGACTCAGCGATGACAGTGGCCCGATCCGGCAGTTGGATCACGTCGATCACGCCGGGCATGGCCCGTGCCTCAGCGTCATCAAGTCCCGCCAAAACGCCGCCAAAACGCGGGCTGCGCAGGCTGACGGCATAGGCCAGACCGTCCATCGCCACGTCCATGCCGAACATATCGGTCGCACCTTGCGTTTTGCGAGCGACATCCACCCGCGGGAAGGATTTGCCGATATAGACCCACTCATCAGGCGTTTTCAGCGTCACGCTGTCTGGTACGCTCTGCCTGGCCGCAGCCGCGGCCATATCGCCCAGCGTGGCTGTGTTCGAGCCGTCACTGATCTGACCGTTGGATATGGTGATTCCGGCAGGGTCAACACCCCAGCTCTCGGCTGCCGCCGCGACAAACATTGCGCGCGCGGTTGCGCCGGCTTCACGGTATTGCTGCCAGGAATTGGGCATCGCCGTTGATCCACCTGTGCCCTGCACACCCAAGAAAGTGTTGGCGTAAAGGCCGGTATTGGCAGGTGCGAATTCTGTTGTAACCTGCGCCGCATTAGCATCAAGCTCATCTGCAATCAGCGTGGCCAGACCCGTGGCGGTCCCCTGCCCCTTGTCGAGGTGTTTGACGATCACGACGACCGTGTTGTCGGGGCGAACATGGACAAATGGTGTGGCCAGACCGTCCATACCAGCTTGTGCTGCCGCTGTGGTCGGCTTAAGCGCACCGCCAAGAATAAGGCCACCCGCCGCGCCTGCGCTCATTTTAAGAAAGCTCCGGCGCGTCGTGCCCGTTGCCGGGACGGCCTGCGAGATAATTCTGCTCAGCATTTTTAACCCTCCACAATTTCGGATGCGCGATGGATCGCCTTGCGAATCCGCGCATAGGTGGCACAGCGGCACAGGTTTCCATCCATCGCCGCGTCGATGTCTTCGTCGGTCGGTTTGGGCGTGTCCCGCAACAACGCCGCCGCCGACAGGATTTGACCTGATTGGCAATAGCCACACTGGGGCACTTCCAGTTCGACCCACGCCGCGCGAATGGCCTCGGTGGTCGCATCTTGTGCACCCTCGATCGTCGTCACGGTGGCACCGTCAATGTCGCCCACGAAGGTCTGGCAAGAGCGCACTGGCGCTCCATCCACATTGACCGTACACGCGCCGCAGGAGGCGACACCGCAGCCGAACTTGGTGCCCGTCAAGCCCAGCTCATCGCGCAAAGCCCACAACAAAGGTGTATCCGCACTTGCTGCAATCTCGCGCGGCTCACCGTTCAAAGTCAGTTTGATCATCGCTCAATTCTCCTTTTCATCAGCCAAGGTTCGGGGCCGTAGACGCAAAGATGTCGTCCGCGCTCAATCTGTCCCACCAGTCCTGCACGCCGTCGAGCGACAGGATCGCGGCGCCATCCTCGGTCATGGTCGCGTAGGCCATAAGCGGCCCGAGCAGATAATCGGCATAACCGGGCACGTTCCCGGACAGAAACGGCGCGTCACCCTTATTCTCTATAACAAGGCTGATCAGCTTCTTGGCCTGATCAATGCTGGATTGACGCATCTCTTCATCCTTTCCGCCGACAAAGTCGGGAAACAGGTGATAGGCCACGAATCCGATGATCGCGCCGTAACCATAGTTGTTGATCAGCGCCGCATTCTCGTCCGCCTTTGCACGGGTTTTAGCGTCTGCAGGAAACATCGGCGGCTCGGGATCGCGCGCATCGAGGTAGCGCACAATTGCATCTGTCTCACGCAGGCGCATCCCGTCGATATCAAGGACAGGCACCTTACCGAACGGGTGGCGCTCAAGATGCTCGGGCTGTTGCGGCTCACCCTCCAATACGTTGACGGGCACCTGTTCGTAAGGCACGTCCTTGCTTGCCAGAACGCAGCGCACAGTGCGCACATATGTTGAACCGTCGAAACCGAAGAGAGTTGTTGTCATATTATCCTCGTTATTTTCATTTAAGTGTTTGATTGGCATTAGAGTTTTGGACAGTAGCGCCCACAGGGGTGTTGAGGTTCCCAGACAGTAGAATGACCAGATCGCGGACACTCGTGCGCAGATCTTCCACTGCATCTTGACCAAGACTGTCTCCAATCTGGTTCCATAAGGTTTGCGGTATTTCTTGCGCGCGGGATTTCAAAGACTCGCCCTGAGGGGTCAGATGCACCACCACTTGCCGTTGGTCGAACTGGTCACGGTTTCGCGTCAGCAACCCGTGATCTTGCATGCGCTTCAGGATCGGCGTCATCGTCGCGCTGTCAATATACAGGCGCTGAGCAAGGGCCCCCACGTGAATTGGCCCCTCTTCCCACAGGACCAACATGACTAAATACTGCGAATAGGTCAGGCCCAAAGGGTCGAGAAGAGGACGGTATACGCGCCCCAACAGGTTTGATGCGGCATAAAGTGGAAAGCACAACTGTCTCTCCAAGCCGAGCATGTCATACGAATCTTGGCTTTGGGCTTGCTTCATCACGGCACCCGATGCGGGGTTGCGCGCGTGCAGACGATATTCCTGAACTCGGACGAATAGAACCACCCGCGCTCTGGATCATCGTTCAAAGTTTGCAGATTCCGTTGAAGAAGCGCAGTCATATAGTCCCTGAAAATTCGCGTTGTGCATGTTTATAGTAAGCTAGGACAACAAAATTATCTGGCAACCTAATAATTCGGACACGAAGCGATTGACCCCAACGTGCGCTGCTTTGCACCTCATGTCCGCTAGCCGCTGGAAACAAGTAAGAGAGCACCGTTCGGCGCTCTCTTGAATCGTGAAGTCCTACACCCAGGTTGCTGGGATAAAGCGATAAGCCTCACCGTCCTGCAAAATGCGGCCGAAACCCGGGAAGTGGATGTGGCTGCCTGCGACGAGCATCTTGTCAGCAGACACCATGTCAAAGATGCGGCGGCGCGAGGCCGCGGCTTGCGCGGGATCGGAGTCGAAACCAAACCCGACGTCG
>CAYZKE010000462.1:0-3051 GCA_964478505.1 uncultured Loktanella sp. | reverse complement strand
TGTTTGAGCCTCGCTATCTGGCGATGCTGGAGGATGTGCTTAAAACCCCTTCGCGGCTGATCGGCATGGTGCAGCCCTACGATGCGCCGGGCAAAGACGGCAAGCTGCACAGCATTGGCTGCTCTGGCCGTGTGACGGCGTTCTCGGAAACCGAGGACGGGCGGTATATGATCACCTTGTCTGGCATGTCGCGCTTTCGGATTACCCAGGAAGTCGAAGGGTTTACCCCATACCGCCGCTGCAACGTCAGCTGGCAGGGATTTGACCGCGATCTTGGGCCGGTTGAAACTGATGACAGTTTTGACCGCGATGCCTTCATGGAGGCTTTGGGGCGCTATCTGGTGGATCAGGGGCTTTCAACCGATTGGGAAAGCCTTGGTGAGGCCGAGGATGAGTTGTTGATCAATTCATTGTCGATGCTCTGTCCCTTTGCGCCAGAAGATAAGCAAGCCCTGCTTGAAGCACCGTCCTTGACCACACGGCGTGAAACGCTCATGACTTTGATTGAATACGCCTTGCGTGGCGGATCTGGTGACGAGGTGATGCAATGAGTGGAACAGCATTCGACCCCAAGATGCTTGAGGCATTGGTCTGTCCGTTGACGCAAGGGACGCTGCGCTATGATGCTGAAAAGCAAGAGCTTATCAGCAAAGCAGGCAAGGTTGCATTTCCGATCCGCAACGGGATTCCCGTGATGCTGGTCGATGAGGCGCGCCCGCTAGAGACCTAGCAGGATAGCCACTGCGCTGGGCGTAGTGGATTCTGACCTAGGGCTAAATTGGTCCCGTCATTTGTGATTAATGGCCGTTTCAGGTGGGACAGCCTGCCCATGCTCAGAAGTCTGTGCTTCCATCTTCCAATCTGACTTGCGAAATCGCAATCCGATCAGGAAAGCGCGTCTTAGCTGCGTTGCGCGGCTGTCTGTTTTTCGGCCCTGTTCTGCTGCGGCGCAATTGACCAAAGCGCACCTGCGACAACGCCGACAATTCCACCGATGATATAGGCCAGGATTGCCAAAAAGACCCCTGCACCCGAGAGGAGCGCGACAGTCGCAGCGACAATTCCAGAGGCTATTCCGAGTATGATATACACAATGAACATCAGTGGCTCTTTCCTGCTTGGGCGATCTTTTGCCTCAGTATCCCGCCAGCCTAGGCTGGCTTCGTGTCAAAACTTTGTTCCAATTCTGACCAGTTTGCACCGTAAATACTAAGATACCATTAACGTCATTTTGCCCGACCACTGGGATGATCGGTTAAGTGACGATATAGGGGGCAGATCGGTAAAGCCAAGCGCACCTGGCCTGTCGGCTGGGAAAGAGCAGAAATCAGCCGATTAAGGGCTTACGGCCTAAAGGAAAACTGCCGATCAAGTGACAGGAAGATTGACGTGCTATTGGTGCGCACACCCGCATCTTCGCGGAAATCGGCACTCGCGCCGACGTTAACCTGCCAAAGATCATTGATACTATACCCATAGCTTGCCGAGAGGCTGCCCGTAGCAAGGACATCGCTTCCGTCAGGATCACTTGTTTGGCCAAAGTCAAAACCAACCTGCATGCTGCTGACGGGGCTTAGCTCTTGCAGATAGTTGGCGCTAAAGGTCGTTGCGGCGCGGTCATCACCCGGGTCGAGGCTGTGGTCCGCGCTCAGGGTGATCTCTGCCGCTGGAAGCGGATAGCTAAAGGCAATCCCACCGGTCAATCGCAGATCACCGATCTCATCTTCGACCAGTCCCAACTCACCGCTCAGGCTGCCATTGGGCAATGCATATTCGCGTGACACAGAGGCAGCCCAGAACACGTCATCCGTTTCATCACGAGACACGCTGATGCCGGTTGTCAGTGCCCCGAGGGGGCGTGCAAAGGTCAGCGCGCCGGACAGTGTTGTTGTGTCTGTTGTTGGGCCGCCGATGTCTTCTGATTCGGTATAAGAAAGCCCGATATTGCTGGTGGTGACCTCATTGATGTTCAGCCGCAGGCCAAGCGCAATCGTGGCGGTGTTATTATCGACCAATGCGGCGCTCGCATCTTCGTAACGCAATGTTGTCTGACTACCGCTCAGGCTATATCCGATAGGCGCAGTGTCACCCCAAGTAAACGTTGCCGTCAGCGTGGTTTCGTTGCGAATACCGGTACCGGTCAGATCATCAAAATCATCAGGCAGGACGATGACGCCCGAACCGTCGATAAAATCCGTGGCGTCGCGCAGGAACGCGATATCTTCGCGCCGCCGCTCGAGTGCGAAATCAAACGTGGAATCAACGCTTTCTCGGTTGTAGGCCAAACGGGCAACGATGCCTTCATCGGTAAATTCATCTTCGGTCAGGCTGTATGTTGTGTCCAAATTGAACGACAGGCGTTGTGTGCGTGTTTCTGTCACCGCGCCGAAGCCCAGGGTCGTTACGCTCTCAAACCCGTCTTCGGCCTCGGTCGTTTCGAGGTCACGATCGGTGCTGCCGATAAATGTCTGGCCTAAGTCAAAAGTGAAATAGACACCGCCAGGCTCTGCCTCTTGCGCGGAAGCGGCAAGAGGGCAAAGGCTGGTCGCGAGAACAAGGCTGATTACACGTTTCATATCAATCCGCCCCCGAGCGGAAGCTAGGGGTCTGGATTTTTACTCAAACAGCTTGCGCTGAGGAATGACGATCACATCGCCATCGCGCATCCGGACGGCACCGTTTTCGCTGCTGCCATCAAGAATGCTGTTGTAGTTGATGGTGTAGACATCGCTACCGCGGCGCAATTGGATGCGTTTCACGGCGGCAAAGTTTGTGAAGCCACCAAACTGGGCGATCGCCTGCATCAGGTTTGTTCCGGGCTCAATCTCGACCCGGCCCACAGTGGCACCTTCGCCAACGACAAAGATGCCGATTGTCCGTGGCTCGCGCTCAGGTGCGAGCCCTTCAATACCAACAAAGACGCTTGGAGGGCTGACAAAGCTTGCGGCAAGCCGGCTTGTCAAAGCAGATTGGATTTGCGCTGTTGTAAGCCCGCTTGCGCGAACGTTCCCTGTGCCGGGCAATGCGATGCGTCCGTCAGGTGCGACAAGC
>CAYZKE010000461.1:0-3053 GCA_964478505.1 uncultured Loktanella sp. | reverse complement strand
AAGGCGAAGGCACCATGCGCTATGCCACAGGTCAGGAAAGCATCGGCATCTGGTCCGACGGCGCTTTGGTGTCGGAAACGACCGGCAACTAAAGACGTCAGACAACCAATTGCAAAGGGTCAGAGGTTTCTCTGGCCCTTTTTGTTTTTGATGAGGACAGAATGGAAAGCCAAAAGCGGCTGTTCGAGCAATAGCTTTGTATGTCTGCTGCCGGCCCTTAGCGGACGTTCATGACATTCGCAGCGAACGGCAGCAAAGAGCCCATAGCGGACGTCACCAATTGTCGCTGCGTGCGTTCGCAGAACGAGAACTGCGGCTGGAGCGAAAGATTCGATACTGCAGAGCAGCGTAAGAAGCGGCCATTAGTACAGAAGCCACATGTGTCAGTTGTGGAGCGGACGCGAAGCCGGAAACGGTGCGGCAATTCTCGGCGTCTCCTACTATTGCATAGGAGACCTCGCTGACTCCTTTTGGCCGCCCCATCAAACTCTGATTAGGCAGTGGCGGATCGTTTTCTGGGCTTTCAGGCTTGATGCTTTCTCCGCCTCGCACCATGCTTCAATTAAGAGAAGCAAGCGCTGGTAGGACATAACCTTGGATAATTGCCTGAGATGTTTCAAAGTGATCTAGTGCCTTGTAGTTTTGGGCCTGAACGGTGATGACGACGGAAAGCTCGGGAATGACAGCGACGATGTTTCCCCCGTTTCCGACCATCATTTGGGCCGTAACGCTTTGCCCGTTCGCACCGATGCGCAAGTCCTTGATCCACCACAGGTAGCCGTATCCAAAATCGACATTTGCGACCGGCCAAGGTTGCAGCATTTCCGTCAGCCAGTCTTTCGGGATTACCTGCTGCCCGTCCCATTCTCCGTCGTTAAGGACAAGCGCGCCGATCCGGTGCATATCACGCGCCCGAATCCGCATCTGGCCCCCGCTTTGCACTTCGCCACTGGGTGAGCGCCGCCATGTGACGGCTTCAATTCCAAGTGGCTCAAAGATGCGCTGTGCCACATATTGGTCGAAGCTGACGCGGCTTTGCTTCGCCACAATCTGGCCCACAAGAAACGACCCGGCTGTGCAATAGCGAAAGCGACCGATCCCGTCAGGCCCGCGGACAAACGCAGGGTCAAGGGGCAGGTCCAGCACAAAGGACGTCCAGTTCCTTGTGCGATACATCCGTTCCTCGTTGCCGGGGCTGTCCGCCCAATCGCCGCAATCCAAGGCAGAACGCATCATCAAGAGGTCTTTGACGGTGATATCGGCCTGGGCCGCATCCCTCGGTTCAATTTGCGGGAAGTAAGGAAGAGCCGGCGCTTCAGCACTTTCGATGATCCCTTCATCAATAGCGATACCGACAGCCAGCCCTGTGATCGACTTCCCGGCGGATCGCATATCGATCAAGCTGTTGGGACCAGCTCTGCCAAAGTAGTCTTCGTATAGAGCCCGGCCGTTCTGCGAGACCACAATTGCCGCGATCCTGCCAAATGCGCCATCATCGATGTCAGCAGAGAGTTGCGCCAAACCCAGCTCATCAGTCCGTGTATCATCTGCCGACACACATGCTGCGATGCCCAATGCTCCTACCAAGATGATCGCATTCGATACTTTGCGATTTCGAACGTACAAATTGGAAATTGAGCCTAACACGGAACCAGCCCTGATTTGATCGCCTCACTGGATGCGGCATCTAACATATCAAACAGACTGGTAGACCGGGTCATCTGCGTGAACTGCGCTTGCGGGTTCGTCTTGAGCCAGGTTGAGGCAAGCAGAGCATCGTTCAATTCGCCGACATAGCATCCACCGTTGATCAAGACGCTCAGGGTGCCAGTACCATCGATCCCACCCGCCTTTAAGTTCCTGATCTGTGCCTGCGTTTGCGCAAGCAAGTCCGCGTCATCAGGCGCAAAGCCAAAGACATAGACCGCCTGATCAGCGCGCGATGGCATTGGCGGTATCTGATTTTCAAGGCGCGCCAGAGGCACCGTAGCCTCGACAAGGTCACCCACATTTGGTTGGAAACCAAGGTATAGAGATGCATCGCCGCTCCGCATTTGAATGCTCTGAGGCACCCCCACGGCCACGAAAATATCGTTGGGGGGTGTTTCCAACGGGTCGAGCCTTGCTGCCTGTACTAAGCCGGCCGGGGACACCTGACCACAGGCTGCTGTGACAGCTGCCGCGATCAGTACTGCAAAAACGGTTCTCTTCATTCTGAGCCTTCCTGATTATATTTAAAATATATAATATTTATTATAAAACATGAAACAATAGGTATTTTGATACAACGCGCATGAAGGTCAATGTCAGTTCATCGTGAGTTGGGACCGTGCCATTTCAAGAAAATCGCGTATCGGCCCGGAATGGGTCAGCGAGATGGCGCGCCGGTATGCGGCCTCTGCCGCGACCGCTTGTCCAGACTGTTTCAAAAGATGCGCCCGGGTGGCCCAATAGGGTTGAAAGCGCGACACGCGCGCCTCTTTCATCTGATCCAATGCTTGCAATCCGGCGGTGGCGCCATGCAGTTCACCAATGACGGCCACGCGGCTGGTCTGAGCACCTAAGGTGGGCGCAACCGCCAACAGCCCGTCATATAGCTGCAGCAGCGCGGTCCAATCAGTGCGTCCCGTTGTAGCGCGCATGGCATGAACGGATTGGATCGCTGCCTCGATCTGAAAACGCCCGGGCGCTCCAAGCTGAAATGCGGTTTTGAGGCGTGCATCAGCGGCCGCAATTAGCGCATGATCCCACAGGTCTGTGTTCTGTTCCGACAAAGGAACAAAGATACCATCCACCACCCGCGCGTCCTGACGCGAATGCAACAAGGCGAGCAGGGCTGACAGGCCCAGCACCTCTGCGTCGTCGCGGATTTGCGTGGCCAGCAGATCAGCCAGAAAGACGGCTTCCCTTTGGACGGTTTCACGCTCTGGCCCTTCGTTCCACGCAAGGGCGTAACAGCCATATATGGCCTCTGTGACATCAACCAAACGATCTGGCCGCACATCGTCGTCAGGCACCGAAAATGGGATAGCGTTTGCCTTGATCCGCGCCTT
>CAYZKE010000460.1:0-3058 GCA_964478505.1 uncultured Loktanella sp. | reverse complement strand
ATCCAGCAAATGGTGGCGCAGGGTATTCTTGCGGGGCGCATCCGCCCGGGCGAGCGGCTTCCCTCGTCCCGCAAGATGGCCGCGCATTTGGGTGTCAGCCGGATCACCGTGACGCTGGCCTATACCGAACTGGTGGCTGATGACTATCTGACCTCACGCGGGCGGTCTGGTTATTTTGTGTCCGACAATGCCCCGGAACCACCCGCCTTTCCGGCCCAACGCGCAAACATTGGCACCGTGGATTGGACACGAACCATTGGCCAGCGCTTCACGCCCGGCCTGAGTATGGACAAACCGGCAGACTGGGCCGACTACCGCTACCAGTTCATCTACGGGCAGACCGATAAAACGCTCTTTGACAGCGCAAACTGGCGGCTTTGTGCCTTGCGGGCGCTGGGGATGCGGGACTTTAGCGCGCTCACCTCGGATTACTTTGATGGTGATGATCCGCAACTGGTTGATTTCATCGCGCGCCAGACGCTGCCAAGGCGTGGCATCCTTGCCAATCCTGATGAGATCCTCGTGACAATGGGCGCACAAAACGCGCTTTGGCTTTCGGCGCAGGTTCTGTTGAACAGCCGCAGGCGTGCGGCAATCGAAGACCCCTGTTACCCCGCACTGCGCACGATCCTGACGCAATCGCGCTGCCAGCTCAGTGTTGTTGCCGTCGATCAGGACGGGCTGCCGCCAGAAGACCTTCCCGATGATACGGACGTCGTTTTCACAACACCCAGCCACCAGTGCCCGACCGCCGCGACGATGCCGCTGGACCGGCGCAATGCCTTGCTTGAAAAGGCGGAAGCCGAGGATTTCATTATCGTCGAGGATGATTACGAATTCGAGATGTCCTTTCTGAAATCGCCCTCACCGTCGCTCAAGTCGCTCGATAAGAACGGGCGCGTGATCTACGTAGGGTCGTTTTCAAAGTCGCTGTTTCCGGGATTGCGCCTGGGCTATCTGGTCGGTCCCGCTCCATTCATCCGCGAAGCCCGCGCCCTGCGCGCCACAGTCCTGCGCCACCCGCCCGGACACATACAGCGCACCGTCAGTTATTATCTGTCCTTGGGGCACTACGACGCGCTCATCCGACGGATGAGCAAAACCTACCACGAACGGCGGCAATTGCTGGTTGGCGCGCTTGATCAGCACGGGCTGACGATTGCCGGACAAGGGACATATGGCGGATCATCCGTTTGGCTCAAGACACCGGCGGGCATTGATACCACGGTTCTGGCCGAGACCTTGAGGGCGGATAGCGTCCTGGTTGAACCCGGTGCACCCTTCTTTGCAGGTGAAACCCCGCCGACCGAATACTTGCGGCTTGCCTACTCATCAATCCCCTCGGCGCGTATCCCTGAGGGGATCAACCTGATCGCAAAGGCGATCCACAATTACTGATTTTTGAGACTTAATGTCTCAAAATATTTCACTCTGGCCTTAGGAACGCTATGCAATTGGACCTAACGCCCGCGCCGTGCAGAACCTAATGTCAAGACAGCGAAATTGGGGGGATTCTGCGCTCCCATTTTCTTTGGAATCTAGGGAAGGACCCACCGCCATGAAAATGACCACTGAAGAAGCATTCGTCAAAACGCTGCAAGCGCACGGCATTCGCCACGCCTTTGGCATCATCGGATCTGCCATGATGCCGATCTCTGATATTTTCCCGGCAGCGGGCATCACATTCTGGGACTGCGCACACGAAGGCTCTGCCGGTATGATGGCCGACGGTTACACCCGCGCCACTGGCGAGATGTCGATGATGATCGCGCAGAACGGCCCGGGCATCACCAACTTTGTCACTGCCGTTAAGACCGCCTACTGGAACCATACCCCGTGCTTGCTGGTCACACCGCAGGCCGCCAACAAGACCATCGGTCAGGGCGGCTTTCAGGAAATGGAACAGATGAACCTGTTCAAAGACTGTGTGGCCTATCAGGAAGAAGTCCGCGACCCGTCCCGCATCTGCGAGGTTCTGGCCCGTGTGATCGCCAAAGCCAAGCGTCTGTCCGGCCCGACCCAGATCAACATCCCGCGTGATTTCTGGACCCAAGTGATCGACATCGAAATCCCCGAGCCTGTCGAGTTTGAATCCAGCCCTGGTGGTGAAACATCCATCGCGAAAGCGGCCGAGCTTCTCTCCACTGCCAAATTCCCTGTCATCCTGAACGGGGCTGGCGTTGTTCTGGCAGAGGGCGGGATCGAAGCCTCCAAGGTTCTGGCCGAGGCGCTCGACGCGCCTGTTTGCGTTGGCTACCAGCACAACGACGCATTCCCCGGCAACCACCCGCTGTTTGCAGGTCCGCTGGGCTACAACGGTTCAAAAGCTGGCATGGAGCTGATCAGCAAGGCTGACGTGGTTCTGGCTCTGGGCACGCGCCTGAACCCGTTCTCCACACTGCCCGGCTATGGCATCGACTATTGGCCGACAAATGCGAAGGTCATTCAAGTTGATATCAACCCTGATCGCATCGGCCTGACCAAGAAGGTCACTGTCGGCATCGTCGGTGATGCGGCCAAAGTAGCCAAAGGTATCACCGCGCACCTTTCAGACACAGCAGGCGACGCGGGCCGCGACGAGCGCAAGGCGATGATCGCGCAGACCAAATCTGCTTGGGCGCAGGAACTGTCCAGCCTCGATCACGAGCAGGACGATCCGGGCACCACATGGAACGAGCGTGCGCGGCAGGCCCGTCCCGACTGGATGTCACCGCGTCAGGCGTGGCGTGCCATCCAAGCGGCAATGCCCGAAAACGCGATCATTTCCTCCGACATCGGCAACAACTGCGCCATCGGCAACGCCTACCCAAGCTTCCCCACAGGCCGCAAATACCTGGCACCTGGCCTGTTTGGTCCGTGCGGCTATGGCCTGCCTTCCATCGTGGGTGCGAAAATCGGCCAACCTGATGTGCCTGTGATCGGTTTTGCAGGCGACGGCGCTTTCGGTATCGCGGTAAACGAACTGACAGCGATTGGCCGCGATGAGTGGCCAGCCATCACGCAAATCGTGTTCCGCAACTACCAGTGGGGTGCGGAAAAGCGTAACTCGACCCTGTGG
>CAYZKE010000459.1:0-3064 GCA_964478505.1 uncultured Loktanella sp. | reverse complement strand
GTGGTGGCGGGGCGCGCGCCGGATGTGAGCCGCGCCTACCGGCTCGATCCGGCGCGGGTGCGCTCGCTCGTCGGCATGGATATCCCCGAGAGCGAGCAGCGCCAGACGCTGACCGCGCTCGGGTTCAAGCTCGAGGGCAACAAGGCGCAGGTGCCGAGCTGGCGCCCGGACATCCTCGGCGAGGCCGACCTCGTCGAGGAGGTGGCGCGGATCGCCTCGCTGACGCGGCTCGAGGGGCGCCCGATGGCTCGCGCCCATCCCGGCGTCCCCAAGCCGATCCTGACGCCCGGTCAGATGCGCCAACAGGCGGCACGCCGGACCGCGGCAGCGCTGGGGTACAACGAATGTGTGACCTACAGCTTTGTTGATGCCGGGGCGGCCAAGCTCTTTGGCGGTGGCGACGATGCGACCATGCTGGAGAACCCGATCAGTTCCGAGATGTCGCATATGCGGCCTGCATTGCTGCCCGGGCTTTTGCGGGCGGCGGCACGCAATCAGGCGCGGGGGTTCATGGATATGGCCCTCTTCGAGGTTGGTGCGGGTTTTCATGGCGGCGAGCCGGGCGAACAGCACATGCTGGTCTCGGGTGTCTTGATCGGGCGGACGGGCCCCAAGGATGTGCATGGCACGTCGCGGTCTGTCGACGTCTTTGATGCCAAGGCCGATGCCGAGGCGATCCTTGCGGCAATCGGTGCGCCTGCGAAGGTGCAGATCCTGCGTGGTGCGCCCGATTGGTGGCACCCCGGACGGCATGGCAAGATTTGCCTCGGTCCTAAGAAGGTGCTGGGTATCTTTGGCGAACTGCACCCGCGTGTGCTGCGCGAGATGGATATCAAAGGGCCGGCAGTGGCCTTTACCATCTGGCCTGACGAAGTGCCCGTGCCCAAGAACAAGACCGCCACGCGCGCGGCCCTTGTCGCCACGGATTTGCAGGCCGTCGAACGCGACTTTGCCTTTGTCGTGGATGCGCAGGTCGAGGCGCTGACGCTGGTCAACGCCGCTGCGGGTGCGGACAAGACCCTGATCACCGATGTGCGCGTCTTTGACGAATTCATTGGCGGGTCGCTGGGTGAGGGCAAGAAATCTCTGGCTGTGACCGTTCGCTTGCAGCCGACGGAGGCGACGTTGAAGGACGCCGATATCGAAGCGGTCAGCGCTCGAATCGTGGAGAAAGTGACAAAAGCCACGGGTGGTGTGCTGCGCGGATGATTCTGCGCTGCGCCACCCCTGCTGATGTTGCTGATCTGACCGGGGTTTTGAAGGCGGCTTATGCGCCGTTTCAGTCCTTGGGCCTGCCGCCGGTGACTGATGGGATTGGTGATGACATCCGCGATCATAACGTATGGGTAGCCGAAATTGACGGGAAACTGCGTGGCGGGCTGGTCTTGGTGCTTGGCGGTCACGCACATATCGCCAATCTGGCAGTGCATCCGGACGCGGGCGGGCAAGGTGTTGGGACAGCACTGATTGAAAAGGCGGTCTCATCCGCGGCGGCTGCGGGATACAGTACAGTGCAACTTGCAACACACGCGGGGATGACCGCGACACAGGCCTTTTATCGCAGGATAGGCTGGGAAGAGACTGGCCGCGAAGGTGAAAAGGTCTATTTTCAAATGAAATTGAAGTGAAGGAACCCTGACATGACCCTGAAGATTTATCTATCCGGCGAAATCCACACCGACTGGCGCGAGCAGATCATTACCGGTGCAACGGGGCTTGATGTGGCGTTTGACGGCCCGGTGACGGACCATGATGCTTCTGATGATTGTGGCGTTGCGATCATGGGCGCGGAAGACAAGAAGTTCTGGCACGACAACAAGGGTGCAAACCTCAATGCGATCCGCACGCGACATGGCCTACAGAATGCTGATATCGTGGTGGTCCGCTTTGGCGACAAATACAAACAGTGGAACGCAGCCTTTGATGCGGGCTATGCGGCTGCACTAGGCAAGTCGCTGATTGTGATGCACGGGCCGGAACATCAGCATCCGCTCAAAGAGGTTGACGCTGCGGCCCTTGCCGTTGTGGAAGAGCCGCAGCAGGTGGTGGATATTCTTGGCTATGTTTTGAACGGCACGTTGCCTGAAAAGGGGACAGGGCTTTAGTTGTCTTTGAAAGCTTGTAATTCAGCTTCGATTTTGCCGCTAATTCCGCTTGTCAAATCATTCGTCCAGTAGCCCACGCGACCATGATGATCAACGATCCGCTCATCTTTACCTGCGGCCAGCAATTTTTCGAGTTTTGTGTTTCTTCCAGCAAAGGTTACAACAACGATCTGTTGCCGGAGCTTCTTCCGGAAAATCGCAAAGAGGCGTGTGATCCACATGGCAGGTGCTAGAAATTCAAGCCGGAAATAAGAAACCAGATGCGTGGGGAAACCGCGTAGCTTCTCTTGGCAACTCCATCCAATAAAGCGATCATCATGCAACAACCGTTTTGGCAGCTTGTCTGCTGCGAAGAGCGTTCTGAACTTTTCTGTCGGGTTGCCTGGAAACCGGTTTTTGAACACAAAACATGATGAATTGCCTGCGGTAAAGTACTTGCCACCGGAAAGCCGAAACCGGGCTCGCCGAAAGCGGGAAAAACGGCGCGGGAAAACATCAATCGTCCAGATATCGGCCTTCTCTGCGAGCAACGCAAGTCTATCAAGATTTCCGACAATCATGGAGTCAAGGTCAACATAAATGCAGACATCGCCCTCTGGGACTTTGGGTAGATCAAACATGCAAATCTTGATCGGCAGTCCACCCCTCTTAAAATCGTCGCGATTAAAGTCATCGGGGAACGGTACTAACGTCGCCCTGCTGTCTATCGCTCTGTCCAAGCGGTCTGTCAGGACGCAAACGCCTTTACAATTTGTGGAGTGCCTCAGGGCGCTGAAGATAAGCCTGTTGCAGTCTTCATCAGAATATTTTTCGCCCCAGATGACGAGTACGAGCCACCATTCTTGATTGTCACGCATCCTACAATTTCCTGAATACCAGCCATTCCACCGGAACTAATCCATGAAACGCAGTGTGTCCAGTAACGCACCGTGTTGTCTGGACCCACTGCGTCTGCTGAC
>CAYZKE010000458.1:1306-3066 GCA_964478505.1 uncultured Loktanella sp. | reverse complement strand
CCCAGATTGATCATCGGCTCGATGGTAAAGAACATGCCTTCCTCAAGCCGCGCACCTGTCCCTTGGCGCCCGTAGTGCAGCACATTGGGTGGCGCGTGAAACACACGGCCCAACCCGTGCCCGCAGAAATCGCGGACCACAGACATGCGGTGACTTTCGGCATAAAGCTGGATCGCGTGACCGATATCGCCAAAGGTATTGCCGGGCTTGGCTGCCTCAATGCCCTTCATCAGGGCATCATGGGTGACCTGGATCAGGCGCTCGGCCTTGTTCGACGGGGTGCCTGCCACATACATCCGACTTGTATCGCCAAACCATCCATCTACGATCACAGTGACGTCGATGTTCAGGATATCGCCATCCTTCAAAGCATCGCTGTCGCGCCGCTTTTCATGGTTGCGCGATACGGTCTCGCTGGCTGATTTCGGGATCGGCGCGCCGGGAATACCGTGACAGACCACGTGGTTCACGGAAATACAGCTCGCATGCTGATAGCCTTTGTAGCCGATCGTGGCAGACACAGCGCCCGCTTCTTCCACCCATTGGGTGATTAGATGGTCAAGCTCGCCCGTGGTTTGGCCTACGGTGACATAGGGCGCGATATCGTCCAAAAGCTTGGCCGCCAGTGCCCCTGCTTTTGCCATTCCGGCAAAGTCTTCGGGCTGGTAAAGTCGGATGCCATCTTTGGTCAGATGCGTTTTGTTCGTTTCCACGGGTCGCGTTCCTTTGTCGTCTTTCCCGCCACATAGGGGAATTGCGCGCAAAGTTCTAGGGCCGGAAAGGGATTGGATCGCCCAGCGTGATCCCCTTGGGGTCAATTTTGCACGCTTGCGCCAACACGGTGACACCAGCTGCCGCCGCTTGATCAAACGCCGTTTTATAGGCCGGATCAATATCGCCCGCCAAAGTGACCGCCGCGCAATCCGTGCGCTGCACCAGATAGAACATCACGGCGCGATGCCCTTGCTGCGCCATCTGCGCCAATTCTGCCAAATGCTTGGCGCCGCGTGCGGTGACGCTATCGGGAAACTCCGCCAATCCGGGCTGGCGGGACAGCGTGACGCTCTTGACCTCGACATAGGTATCCGGCCCGTCACCGCTCAGCAGAAAATCAATCCGGCTGTTTTCACCATACTTCACCTCGGGCCGCACCAAATCATAAGGCGGCAGACCCGGCACCTCATGCGCCATCAAAGCCGCCTTGAGCGCGCGATTGGGCACTGAGGTATCAACACCGGTAAAATGCCCGTTGTCATGCTCAATCAGACGCCAGCCGAATTTCAGCTTTTTCCTGGGATCATCATTCGGCTCAAGCCAGACCTTCATGCCCGGTTCGGCCAGTCCCAGCATTGATCCGGGATTGGCACAATGCGCGGTGACTTCGCGCCCGTCTTCCAGCCGTACATCGGCCAGAAACCGTTTGTAGCGTTTGATCAGGCGGGCAGGGACAAGAGGCGTGGCAAATTCCATACGCGCCCTATAACAACTCTGACAAGACAGGAGAACCACCAGATGCCAAACCCCACCGCTGCCATGCTTGTGATCGGCGATGAAATCCTTTCGGGGCGCACCCGCGATGCGAATATGCACTATCTTGCGGGGCAATTGACCGAGCGGGGCATCGACCTCAAAGAGGTGCGGGTGGTCAGTGACGATAAGGATGCGATTATCGCGGCGGTTAAGGCGTTGTCAGAAAACTACGCCCATGTCTTCACCAGTGGTGGCATCGGGCCGACCCATGATGACATCACCGCCGATTG
>CAYZKE010000458.1:0-1206 GCA_964478505.1 uncultured Loktanella sp. | reverse complement strand
CTGCAACTCTTCAAGGGTGAGGGCGATCTGGCGGAACCATTGGGCGCGTTTGCGCAAGATTACCCCGATCTGAGCGTCGGGTCTTACCCTTTCCAGAAAGATGGGGTTTACGGTTCTAACATCGTGGTGCGCGGCAGTGACGCTGTGGCGCTCGATCTGGCGATGAAAGCACTCGAGGCAAAATTTGCGCAATGACACTCCCGCCGCTTGAAACACTCTATCGCGTCATCGAAGGCACGTGGCCGCCCGCCGAATGCCGCGAGGTGGGTCCTTGGAAAATACGGCTTGATAAGAGCGGCAGCAGCCGCGTCAGTGCGGCAACAGCGCAGGGGCCTGTCACCGACACCGATATTCCGTTGGCTGAAGGCGCGATGCGCGCGGCAGAGCAAACGCCACTTTTCATGGTTCGGGCGGGCGAGGATGCCTTGGACGAAATGCTGGCCGCGCGCGGTTATGTGATCAAAGACATCACCAACCTTTACGCAGCACCTGTCGCGACCGTCGCAACCGAACGTCCGCCGCCCGTCACCAGCTTTGAAGTCTGGCCGCCGCTTGCCGCACAGGAAGAAATCTGGGCCGCGGGCGGGATCGGCAAAGGGCGACTGGCAATCATGGCGCGCGCAACAGGCCCGAAGACAACTTTGCTGGGGCGATTGAATGACCAGCCAGCAGGAACCGTTTATGTGGGCATCGCCGCCGGATGCGCCATGATCCACGCGCTTGAGATTGCGGCTGCCCATCGCCGTCAGGGGCTTGCGCAATACCTGACGCGTGCGGCAGCCTTTTGGGCGCAGGACAATGGCGCGGACTACCTGACGCTGGTGACAACGCAGGTGAACGATGCGGCCAACGCGCTCTACACTTCCCTCGGCATGACGCATGTGGGACAGTACCACTATCGACGATTGCCGGAGTGAACCTTTGACTGACCAACCCATCGCCCTCGATCTACCAATGGCCGACCCGTTGCCGGAGGCCACGCAGAAATACTTTGATATCTGTCAGGAAAAGCTTGGGATGGTGCCCAATGTGCTGCAGGCCTATGCCTTTGATATCGACAAGCTGAACGCCTTCACGGCGCTTTACAATGACATCATGCTATCCGCCTCTGGCCTCTCCAAACTTGAGCGCGAGATGATCGCGGTCGCGGTGTCATCCATCAATAAATGTTATTATTGCCTGACCGCCCATGGTGCCGCAGTGCGG
>CAYZKE010000457.1:0-3070 GCA_964478505.1 uncultured Loktanella sp. | reverse complement strand
AAGCGTCAGGATCGCCCTGCGTCGATCTACTGGCTGGTCAAGTTCCACCCCGAACTGACCGACGGTCAGATTTCAAAACTGGTGGGCACAACCAAGCCGACCATTCAGGCGATCCGCGAGCGGACACACTGGAACATCAACAACATTGATCCGATTGATCCGGTCGCTTTGGGTCTGTGCAAGCAGTCCGAGCTGGACGCCGCCGTGCAGAAAGCCAACGCCAAGAAGGCCAAAGAAGGTGCTGCGATGACAGATGACGAGCGCCGCAAGCTGGTCAGCACCGAGCAGTCGTTGGGTATGCCCGCCGAGCCGAAGATGCCAAGTGCGATGGCCGGTCTTGAGACGTTCAGCCTGTCTGATCCGCGCGAAGAAGACGACGAAGATGAAAAAGATAATCGCGATGTTTCAGATGCCGAAAGCTTCTTCAACCTGCCGGACGATGATGACAAGGACGATTGATCCTTTCGAGATAAAATAAAAAAAGGCGCCCATCGCGGGCGCCTTTTTTGTTTGTCGCAGTGCTTGTCAGGTGCCTAACTTGGATTGACCAGCGCTGTTACACGTTCGGCAAAGCTGTTTTGATCTGTCGTCATTTCATCGGCGTAAACAGTAAATTCCGCCGTTGCCTCGACCCGCATAGGGTTTGTGCCAGCGGGAAGGACCTCCAAATCTGTGATCCAGAGTTCGCTGACCTCAAAGGTAACGTTGGTCAGCACGCAATTGCCCAACTGCTGGCGTAGAGTATCGCAGAAACCTTGGGCTTGCGTCAGCATTTCGGCACGCGACGTTGCCGCGTTTTCCGGGCGCAAATCACCCGCGTAGGGCAGCAGCACCTTGGTGCTGAAGATTTGCCCGTTCTTTACCGCCACAGGATCACCAAGGTCCGCCGCCGGGACGAACGCAAGCTGGCCCGTCATCACCCAGTCGCCTTTGCCGTTCTGGTGGGTTTCTGCACGGATCACATCACAAGACAGACCCACCGTCGCGATGACCTCGGCGCAATACCCGGAAAGACGCGCTGGCGCACGGGCGGCCGCATAAAGTGCGATCAGGTTATTTTGCGGAATGTCTTCGCCATCAAAGAAGAGGTCCTCTGTACTGACGATTTCTTCAATCGTGATTGAGCGCGCGGGCGTGCGTTCGTCGGGGGTAAAGATATCGCGCAGCTCTGGCCGTGCGTTCAGCCACGTGTCTGAATCCGGTGTTGCTTGGTCCCGCATCAGATTGGGCATCATGCTTGCGCTGGAGGTCGCCGCTGCACGTTCACTCAGCACAGAGGCGATGTTGAACCCGCCAAAGTTGAGGGCAACAACCGGACCAAAAAGGATCACAAGGAAGACAATAAAGGAAATGCGGCCGCGTTTCATTGGCTGTTCCTTTCCATTGCGGGTGGATTGAGTGCCGCGATATCGCCGCCCAAGGCTGCCGTCAGCAGGTCGCGGTGCAGACGTTCCGCTTCAGCTGCGCGGTCAGCAGGGTTGCCCGTGATCAGGTGCTCGGCTTCCATCAACTGAACATCCTGTCCCGCAAGCGTGCTGTAAGCAAAGGAGGCCGCCGGTACGGGCCCAAGCAGAACATGGGCCGCGTCACGCGCTGTAACCATATTGGTCGCGGCATCAACACCAAGCGCGCCCATGAACCAGCGGTTATAGGCCTCATAACCTTTGGTGTAGGAGTAGAGTTGGTTTTGGTAGACCAAACTGCCCGCTTCTGATTTCATCGACCCGATCCAGTCCGCTTGCGGCATCCGCCAAGGCCGGATCATGCAACTGCGTGGGGTGTCATCGGCACCGTATTGATGGGGTGCAATGAAATCGCCCACCAGCAGGGCTTCAACTGTTGTGTCTGCTGGAAGGTTTGCAACGCCTGAGTAATCTGAGCCTATAATCGCGACATGCGCGATCTCGACATTCGGGGCGACCTGCAGGTTCCAGATCACACCGGGCCCCATGTTTTGCAGAACCAGATAGAGCGGGGCCGAGGTATCGGTCACAAAGACATCAAGGCTTGTTTTTTCGCCCGCCAATCCTGCCAGCGGGTCAGACTCGAACGCGCCCCGCGTCACTGCCTTAACGTTCTCTAACATCTGATCGGCCAGTTGCTGGTCCGAGAACGCGTAAAGCGGTGCGGACAAGAGAGCATTTTCGATCCGTACCCCTGTGACCTTTTCCGCGGCACCGACTGCGCGCAGTTCGCAGCGTTCGTTGCGGATAATCGGGTTGATTGTTCCGAGCGTCATATCGTTTGTCGGCAGGCTGGCCTCTGTCACGATATCGCTTACGGAAAGAGTATCAGAGCCGGTATGGGCCACGCGCGGCGAGGCAAAGATTGGCCCTTGGTCCGACATCGTGTCTGTTTCGGGAATGGCCTCGGCTGACATCATGGCCCCGTCCGCGCCTCCGCCGGATGTTGCAAGTGACGCCAGCGAATATCGCAGATCCTGCGGTAGGGCGTTCCAGCCATAATAGCCACCTGTTCCGGCTGCAGCGAGAAAGAGAAGCCAGATGATTCCGTTGCGGATGGGATGGCTCTCGCGCGGCATGTTGTAGTTGAAATCAGAGATGTCCTTCTTCGGACTATCCTGATCAGGCGCGATGGAACCGCCTCTTTCCTGCGAAATCCGGCTGAGCCGTTCTGCAAAGTCCTGTTGCCGTCGATCATCGGTCATGGCTGCGAAATACCCCTGTTTACCCAGTTTGCATAATAGAGGATTGGGGCAAGCGCTGTGCGAAGATGTGGCAATTTCGGGGTGGTTGCCACGGCGTTCAAAGCGCTTTGCGCGCGTTGAGTGCAGCGGTGATCGTGCCGTCATCGAGATAGTCGAGTTCGCCACCCACAGGCACACCTTGTGCCAGCGAGGTCACGGTGATGCCGGGCAGTTGATCGGCGATGTAATGCGCCGTCGTTTGCCCGTCGATCGTGGCCCCCAAGGCAAGGATCACCTCGGTCACGTTTTCGGTCTTGATCCGGTCAATCAGCTTGGGGATGCGCAATTCATCCGGTCCGATGGCATCGAGTGCCGAGAGTGTGCCGCCCAGCACATGATAGCGGCCCTTGAACACCTGGGACC
>CAYZKE010000456.1:968-3076 GCA_964478505.1 uncultured Loktanella sp. | reverse complement strand
GGAAGCCGCATCCATCCCCGGCCCAGGTGCTCAGGCTCCTAAACCATATGCCGGCAGGAACCGAGCTAGAACGGCGCAACCGGGCATTGGTGGCGTTCCTGTTTCTTACCGGATCGCGGGAAGGTGCCGCCATCACGCTGTGCCTTGGCCATATCGATCTCGCGCGATCCTGCGTTCACTTTGATGGTCGCACCGTCAACACGAAGTTTGGCAAGAGCTTCACGACCGCCTTCTTTCCGATAGGGACACCCTGCGAACAAATTGTCCGGGACTGGATCTCTCAACTCCGAACCGAGCATAATTTTTCGGACAGCGACCCGCTGTTCCCGAAGACACGCATGGGTTTCGGGCCTACGCGGGGGTTTCAGGCTCTTGGAATAGACCGTACGGCCTGGTCAAGCCCGTCCTCTGCCGCGATGCTTTTCAAGCAGGCGTTCATCGATGCAGGGCTGCCGCCGTTTTCCCCACACCGTGTACGAGACACGCTGGCGGAACTGGCGCGGGAACACTGCCGCACGCCGGAGGATTACAAAGCATGGTCGCAGAATATGGGGCACGACGACGTGCTCACGACTTTCCGTTCTTATGGTTCTGTGGCGCCGGGACGGCAGGTGGATCTGATGGCGCGGTTTCGTAAGCGTGGGCCACTGAAAAACGGTGACGAAGACAATTTCGATGTCATTGAATGATGTCAGGAATCGGTTTTAATTCTGACCCGTACTCGATCCGGCTTTAGACGGTATCCGTGCCAGGGCAGGTTTTCAATCAGGTCCTTGCCCTTCTGTCGAACAAGCCCTGCCGAGGCGAACTTTTTACCCAAATGAGTGCGGGATCGATTAACACGCTGACGCACAGCCTCGTCACTTTTAAGGTCAAGACGGGATGCCAACTTTGCAGCCCCCAGCATAGGATAATCCAAGGGAGCCAATCCTTGACCTGCGCCTTTGAGTGTCTCCTCCGCGAGGCAATCAAGCAGAATGTAGGTGGCGCCTGTGATCGGTATGCTGCCGTTGATCATCAGCAGTTTGCGTCTGCGGTCGAACAGGAGATCATACGTTTCGTCTTTCGTGGGTTCGGCAGGTGGGGCCTTACGTGCTATTATCGCTTCCCGCTGCAATGCTCCGTAAAGCTCGGGCAAGCTGGTTTCTGGAAGAGGTTCCTGACGATGCTCCGAGAGCTGATTGCGCATTACATTGGCAACCGATTGACCATGCCGTTGAAGAAGCGTGGATATGCGTTTCAAGGCAGTTTCAGGAGGTTCACCTAGACTGCTGACGGCATTCAGAAGCGCTGGGTAGCGTGTCACAAGGTCATCTCCGTTCATGATCTCATAGCCAATCGCACTGCGCACATAAGACAACGCCACTTCCTTGTCCTGTACACGGTCCCTAGGACCGGTCATCAGATCAATGCGATAGGCCTCTTCGGGATCAAATGCCTGCAGTCCTGCCGCCAGAACTGCAAAGCGCCGATCTATACACTGGGAACAGCGGCCGCAGTGCGCATATTGCCTGGTCTGGTTGTGAACATCGGCGCAACTTCGAGTGAAGGCGATCTGATCCGCCATTCCGAGGCGTGCTATCGTCTGAACGACTTCGGTCTTGGTGCGCCAAAAGAACGGATTGTCTACACGCGACGATCTATCGAATATTTTGCTGAACAGGCTTTGGAACCTCTCAAGCGTCTGTGGGTGTGTCGTTCGGGTCGCCCGTGTGCCCTGCACATTTCCGACTGGCGGCAGGTTCAGGCTCACCACGCCGTTTTCGTAGAAAGAGACCCGGTTGCGGCCAAAGGCTACAGCAGTTGCCATCCCAAGTGCCGCAAACAGAAACGACCGGGCGCGGTGTGTACCTTCGACATTTGTCCCATGGCGCAACTGCACCCGCATTGGAAAATGTTTCAGGTTCTCCGGCCCGAGGTTGGACGCCATGTGCTTTTGAAGATCGCGCTGGATCGGTGCAATCTTGGTGGATGAAAAGTGGCTGATCAATGCAACCCTGTGATGGCGCTCGATGATCTCTTCCAGCGCGCCTGCAAAGGAATCCAAACCGCCCGAGAACATTATCACGCTGTCAGGTTGCCATGCATCTTCCTCTGCGAAGTCGAAA
>CAYZKE010000456.1:0-958 GCA_964478505.1 uncultured Loktanella sp. | reverse complement strand
TCTTGGCTTCCATCTGGGTGAATTCGAACAAGAACCGGTCGCCGGAGAGAAACAAAAGAGTCTCTTCCAGTTCCCGCTTCAAGGCCGGGTCAGACCAAAGCGACAACAGTCTTACCGACATTGTAACCCGAAAGCGGCGGTGCCATTTCTTGCCCATCTGCTGATCTGTCGGGCCGCCCCGGCTCACACTTGAATCAATGGCATAGACGAAAGCCGCCAGTTCGATCAGATCAATGGCGATGTTGGGCAAAGCCGCGACCAGGCTCTTGCGCATGTGCCCGATCTGCAAGGTGACCCCCTTGGGCTTGCCGTCAATATCAAACCGCAACTGCTCGTCGCCGCGGCCATCAGCCTGCGGCGCAAAACAGGTGACAACATGGTCAGGCAGAGGCGCGGCGCCGCCCAAGTTCGGACCTCATCTTTTTGAACGCGTAGCGGCTAAACTCGTTGATCTTGCTTTTGCTAAGGCTCTGTTCCTTCCAGACCGTCTTGCCGTACCACCCGCCTGCAAACTCTTCGACAATCCGCGAGGCCTCAAAGCTGTGCTGGGACAATGCACGATCAAAGGCGACCCTCGCGGCGTCATCCGCGAAACGCTTGCCCGCACCTGTGTGATTGGCCAGTTCGCGGCTCAGGTAATAGTCGAGCGAGCGGTAGGTCAGTCGTGCAAAGAAATCCCGTGCGAGAGTCGCAAAATTCTGGCCGCTGGCGAATGAAGCGAGTGCAGTGCGAATATCTTGCGGTGTAGGTTCGAAAAGCGATGGCAACCTGTCGCGCAATTGCACCGAGAGGCTCTCCAGAAGCGCAGCCCGTGCCAGTTCGCCCGCGTCCGACGATGTACCTTGTTCAAAGTTGTGCCGTGAAATAGCTGCGTTTAACCCGGCAAGCAGACCGGTCACCGATTCCAGGGCATCGCTACCCAACCCAAGATCTTGCATCTCGGTCTCAAATCCAGGTG
>CAYZKE010000455.1:0-3081 GCA_964478505.1 uncultured Loktanella sp. | reverse complement strand
AAGCGGGGCGATCAGTGCCAGCGCCCGCAGTTTTTGGCGGCGAAGTGCGCGTCCCAGGCTTTCTTTGAGAGGCCTGCCGTCAGCAGCAAGCATTGGTCCCGAGCCGGTTGTATCACTCATGTCGTCCCCAATCGTTTAACGCAAATTTCAGTATTCATAGAAATGGAAAGGGGCGAAACCGCCCCTTTCCGAAAGTACTTACTGTGCAAGCCAGGCTTGGAACTTCGCGTCGATATCGTCGCGGTAGTCCGCCCAGAACTCATAGTTGTACAGGAAGGTGTTAGCAGCGTTCGCCGGGTCTGTTGGCATGTGCTGCGCCATCTCGATACCCAGTGTTGCGTGCTGGCCAACCAGTGGCGCAGAAGACAAACGTGCAGGACCGTACGAGATGTACTTGGCCTGATCTGCAAGGCGCTGTGTGTCAGTCGCAAAGTAGATGAAGTCTTTCGCACGTGCGAGACGCTCGTCTGATAGACCTTCTGGGATGATCCAGCCGTCAAGGTCGAACACTTGCGCGTCCCACATCATGCCGATTGGCTGGCCCTGCTCTTCGATCGCTGCGAACAGACGACCGTTGTATGTGGAGCCCATGAAGACTTCGCCATCAGCCAGAAGCTGTGGTGTGTCTGCACCAGCGGACCACCAGATCACGCTGTCACGGATGGTGTCGAGCTTGGCAAGCGCCTGCTCTTGACCTTCTTCTGTTGCCAGAACGTCATAAACGTCTTCTTTTGCTACGCCGTCACACAGCAATGCCCACTCAACGTTGTTGATGGGGCGCTGTTCCAGCGCACGCATACCCGGGTATGTTTCCAGGTCGAACACGTCGCAGATGTCGTTTGGCGCTTCTACACCGGCTGGCACCATGTCTGTGCGGTAGCCGAATGTTGTGGAGTATACGATCTGCGGGATAAAGCAGTCGCCCACAAGCAGGTCGCCGAAGTCGTCAGACGCAGATGTGCCATCTGGTGCTGGTGCGAGGATCTCGTCAGGGTCGATTTCCATGGCAAGGCCTTCGTCGCACAGACGCAGCGCGTCAGCAGCAACAACGTCAACCACATCCCATGTGATCGAACCGGCTTCGTTCATGGCGCGCAGTTTGGCCACGGCTTCGTTCGAGCTTTCGTCCCATGTGATGGTCACACCGGGGTTCATCGCGACATATGGGTCAGCATATGCGTTGATCTGGGACGACTGGTAAGCACCGCCCCAGCTAACCAGTGTCATGTCCGATGCCATATGGCCGTCGGCAAGCGACGTTGTAGCGGACAGGCTCAGGGCCATTGTCGTCAGAATTGGTTTCGTAAACTTCATTCTATTCTCCCGTTAAACCTGGTTTTTCGATGATGACCGCGCATACCAGGGCTAGCGCGGCCAATCTGACAGTGCTTCAGGTCGCGTTACGCGTCCAAAGCACGGCAATCTTCGGGCAACCAACCAATTTCGATCTGCTCGCCGGGGCGAAGCCGTGGTTGGTCGGGGGCATTCCGTGTCTTCATGACAAATTCGGTCGACCCTGCAACACGCAGACGTGTGCGGAAGATGTCACCCATATAGATGAACTCAAGCACTTCGGCCTTCAGCGTGTGCGCGTCCGGAGACAAACGCTCTTTGTTGGTTTCAACGCGTTCGGGGCGGATCGACACTGTTGTCCGCTCACCCACTTGATTGACGTTGACAGGTACCGCGTCGATTTCTTCGCCGCTATCAAGCTGGACGACACAAGTATTTTTTGCGTTGTCGATCTTGGTAACCTTGCCGCTGAGAGTGTTATTCTCACCGATGAACTGTGCCACGAAACTGTTTTGTGGCTGCTCATAGAGCTCATCCGGCGGGGCGAGTTGCTGGATACGGCCATCGTCGAATACGGCGACACGGTCCGACATAGTCAGCGCCTCTGTCTGATCGTGTGTCACATAAACCGTGGTGATCCCAAGGTTGTGGGCCAGATCGGTGATCTCGAACTGCATCTTTTCGCGCAACTGTTTGTCCAGTGCGCCAAGCGGTTCGTCCATCAGCACCAGTTCAGGTTCAAACACCAGTGCACGGGCCAAGGCGACGCGTTGTTGCTGGCCACCCGAAAGCTGGGCGGGACGGCGATTGCCGAATGCACCCATCTCAACCATGTCCAAAGCGCGTTTGACCTTCTGTTCCCGCTCGGACTTGCCCATTTTGCGGACCTCCAGCGGAAAGGCAAGGTTTTCGGCAATGGTCATATGCGGGAACAGCGCATAGTTCTGGAACACCATGCCGATGCCGCGTTTGTGCGGGGGGATATCGTTGATGGATTTTCCATCAAGCCGGATATCCCCGTGCGTCGCCGTCTCAAAACCGGCCAGCATCATCAGGCAAGTCGTTTTGCCTGAACCCGAAGGCCCGAGCATTGTCAGGAACTCGCCTTTTGGCATTTGAAGGTTGAGGTCTTTCACGACGAGCGTTTCGCCGTCATAACTCTTCTGCACTCTTTCGAATTCGACGAAAGAGTCGTTTTGTTTTGTATCGGCCAAATTTGGCTCCCCTTGTGTCGCAACATTTTTTATCTCTGCGTTGGGCACATACTAACGTAAAAGCGTTAGTGGTTTGCAAGTAGATTTCCTGAGCGGACCTTTGTTGGACAGAAAACCCCTTTTTTATATAGCGTTCAGCGCTGTAAATGAGGCAATCTGCCCCATGCGATGCCAAGAATCATGGCGGTTTATAAATCCTGTTTTGCAGGGATAGCGGTTTACCTGAACCCGATGACGCTCTTGTCTCATGCGATGTCGCGAAACGCGAGGCGGGGCGCAGACGTCGCTGTAGCCTCTTGTGCAGTTGCACCGCGCATATGGCGAGAGGAACACCGCAAATGACACACCCAGACCCCGCGTTCAGCGCCAAGGAATACGCCCGCCGCCTGAACAAGACACGCGCAGCGATGGCGGCTGCCGGACTGGATGTCCTGTTCGTCGAGGATCCTTCGAACATGGCGTGGATCACCGGCTATGACGGCTGGTCGTTCTATGTCCATCAGGGTGTCGTGGTCCTTCATGACGCTGATCCAATCTGGTGGGGGCGCAGGCAGGACGCCAATGGCGCGCTCCG
>CAYZKE010000454.1:0-3088 GCA_964478505.1 uncultured Loktanella sp. | reverse complement strand
GGCGCGGTATTGCGGTCAGCAGCGCCCGCCAGATTGATCTGCCCGGTGCGGAACCGCGCGGCGCTGTCTCTGTCACGCTTGAAAACGGTCTAACCATTATTGGTGTCCATTTGGGGCTACTACGCCATTCACGTCGCCGCCAATTGCGATCTCTTGTTGCAGACCTCGGTCAAAACCAAAAGGTGGCGATCATTGGGGATATGAACGAATGGGCTGTGACACGCGGGTTTGAGGCCCTTCACGAAGGCTTCACCCTCTACAGCCCCGGTCGGAGCTTTCACGCCGCCCGCCCGATTGCGGCATTGGACAGGCTGGCGCTTTCCCATGGTGTGACACTGACCGATGCAGGGGTCGATCAGCGCCCGCTTGCACGGATGGCCTCGGATCATCTGCCGATCTGGGCCGACATCGTTTAGGCTATTTTGAGAACATAACCGGAAGCTTGGCATCGCTGAGCAGGTTCCGCGTTGCTGCACCAATCACGAAATCATAGGCCCGCGAATGGCCAAAGGCGCCCGTCGCGATCATATCAGCGCCCATCTCAAAGGCTTCGTGCGCTAGAACATCAGGCACTTTGTCACCATCTTTTTCCCGGTGCACAATCTCAACACTTGGGCCATGGCGGCTGAGTGCGACGGCAAGATCATTGGCAGCATGATCTGCCAGCGTGTTGCTGGGTGGCTTCCCAACCCGCAAAATCCTGACGCTGGCATCTGCGCTGACGACTTCCATCATGTCATGCACCGCACGCGTCGCTTCGCGCGTTTCGCTCCACCCCAGCAATACCTTCTCGCCCAGCTTTTCAGCCGTGTAGCCGCGTGGAATGACAAGGACAGGGCGTCCACCCTCTTTGATGACACGCTCTTGCAGGTTGTTGATCAAGGGGCGGTCTTCGCCATCGTCCTCTTGCGCCATCACGACCAGATCGACAAAACGGGCGTTGGCAATAATGCTGTCGGCCAGAAAGCCGCTCTCGCTGCTGACTTGCCGCCATTCGGTCGGGAAATCTTCAGATTTTGCAAAGGTATCAAAGATGGCTTTGACTTCCTTGGCATGGGCCTTTTGGCTACCTACAAAACTTTGAAAGCTCACTTCAGGGATATGCATCGCGATACCGGGGTAAACCACCAGCGATTCGGTGACATAAAGCCCGATGACATGGGCATTGTCCCGCCGCGCAAGTACGGCCGCAGAATGCAAGAGCTCTGCCGCCGAAACTGTGCTGGTCAGGCAAACTAGGATGGTGCGCAGTGTCATAAGATATCCTCCAATTCAGCTGCGGCATCCGGAACACCGGTGCGACAGGCTACTCTCGACTTTGCAACTCGTTGACGCGTCACAACCCTTTTAACGGAGAGCGTCCGTGCCAGTTTTGACATTGCTCAATTGGGGGGGGCGGTTCAGGTGACCCGTGTTCCATACTACAGAAAAAACCGAGGCCTGCGTGCATAAGCGCGGCCTCGGCAGTCTCAGGGGGGTCTTTGGGTTAGTCGATGTCTCCTTGCGCGATGGCGCGCAAAGCAACAGGTTTTAGGATAATCACGGTATTCACGTGGTCGATCGCGATAATCTGCGACTTGCGTAGCTGTGTGAACGTCCGGCTGATGGTTTCCGTGGTCAGCCCCAGAAAATCCGCGATATCCGCGCGGGTCATGGGCAGGGCAATTTGCGTGAACTCTCCGAGCGGCTCACCCACGCGGGCGGAAAGCACCGACAGGAAAGAGGCCAGCTTCTCAACAGAGGATTTGCGACCCAGCATCATGAAATGGTCCTGCATCCCGCTGATTTCACGCAAAGCAGCCCGCAGCAGGCGCAGATGCAGATCGGGATCACCCTTGGCGCTTTCAAGGTCCGACCGCCGGTGCACGATCAGTGTCGTCGGCACAAGCGCATCGCAATCTGTGTGATAACGCCCATTGCTTGGGAAACCGACGGTGTCCCCGGGATAGCCAAACGCGATCACCTGTCGGCGTCCGTCTTCCATGATCCGCGTCAGACGCAAAATGCCACTCGCGACTTCATAAATCAGGTCAGCAGGATCATCTTCAAGAAACAAATGCTTGCCCGGTTTGATGGTCACTGTCGCTTGTCGGGCGATGGATCGTTCAGGGGCGGTTAGGACAATGGAATCGTCATTAATGCTTTGCGAGGCAGTCACGTACATGGCAGCTTCCTTCTGTGCTAAGCAGGCAACCTATGACCCTTTCGTATCGTCCATACCGGCGTGGTCGTATCAAATTGTATCAATTTGTATCAGCGCCATAAATTCGCTATGCTGTTTCAAGCCGAATCCTTACTTTCCAATTTAGAGAGGGACGGAGGCCGTTCATGAAAAACGCTGTCATCTTGGTCGTCGACGACGATCCGAAGATCAGAACTTTGCTGCGCCGTTGCTTTGAGGGCGAGGGCAGCGAGGTGCGCGAGGCTGGCGATAAGGTTTCCACGCTGGAGGCGATTGCCGCTGGTCAGATTGATCTGGTGACATTGGATCTTGATCTGGGCCCCGATGATGGTTTGGACGTGGCCAGGGCCATTCGTCAGGCTTCCGCTGTCCCGATCATTATGGTGACTGCAAAGAGTGACGTGATTGACCGTGTCGTCGGGCTCGAGATTGGTGCAGACGACTATATTTCAAAGCCGTTTCATCTGCGCGAGGTGGTCGCGCGCGTCAAATCAATCCTGCGTCGGTCACACCATCCTGCGCAACCCAAGATAACTTCGTCCGATAGTCCGTGCTGGGTATTTGACGACATGGTCGCCATCCCTGCAGAGATGAAACTGCTGGACCGCAACCATGAACTGGTTGAACTGACGAGTGGTGAGTTCACTTTGTTGGAGGCTTTCTTACACCGCCCCAAGCGCGTGCTATCACGCGAGCAGTTGATGGATCTGACGGGCGGGCAAAGCTATGCGCCGCTTGATCGCACCATCGACAACCAGATTGCCCGTCTGCGCAAGAAGATTGAGCGCAACCCCGCATCGCCACGGCTGATCTCGACCATCCGCGGTATCGGATATTCGTTCACATGCGATGTCCGGGACTGTGACAATCATCCACCATCGAATAGTGCTGAAAGCGCCTTGGCCA
>CAYZKE010000453.1:0-3091 GCA_964478505.1 uncultured Loktanella sp. | reverse complement strand
CCACCTGATGCGCTTCGATCCCGAAGGCCTCGGCGCGGGCGGTGATTGATCCGGCTGCGATTTCCTCGGTCTTGGTGTATTCGGAATAGCCGTTGTTTTCACAGGCATAGATGACGGGCAGGTTCCAGAGGGCCGCCATGTTCATGACTTCGTACATCAGGCCCTGTGCAGTGGCGCCGTCGCCAAAGAAACAGACGGTGACGTCATCCTTACCCAGCATTTTGGCGGTAAAGGCAGACCCCGTGGCGATCCCCATAGACCCGCCGACGATGGCGTTGGCGCCAAGGTTGCCGTTGGACTGGTCCGCGATATGCATCGAGCCGCCTTTGCCGCGGCAATAGCCCTCTTCCTTGCCCAGAAGTTCGCAGAACATTTCCTTGAAATCGGCACCCTTGGCCACACAGTGCCCGTGGCCACGGTGGGTTGAGGTAATCTTGTCGGTGGTTTTCAGCGCCTCACAGATGCCGACGGCGACGGCCTCTTCGCCCGAATACATATGGGTCAGGCCCGGCATTTTGGCCGAGAGATACAGCTGGTTTGCATTGTCTTCAAAGCTGCGGATGCGGACCATCTGGCGGTACATGCGCAGATAGTCCTCGGAATTTGTTTTGGCTTTGGCCATGGCGGGCTCCCCCCTTGCCGGATCGTCGTTTGATAAGGCGTGTGTGCAGGCCGCCACCGAAATGCAGCGGCCTGTCGGTGTTCTAGTAGCGGTTGGCGATGGGCAGCTCTTCGGCAGGGAAGAGGCTGATGACTTCGCACCCTGTCTCGGTCACCACGACTTCTTCCTCGATCCGAGCGGCGGAATAGCCGTCAGTGGCAGGGCAGTATGTTTCCAGCGCAAAGACCATGCCTGTCTTGATCTCCATCGGGTGATCCATCGACACAGCGCGGCTGATGATGGGCCGTTCATGCAGCGCAAGGCCAAGCCCGTGACCGAATTGCAGACCAAAGGCCTGGTCCTCGCTTGCGAAACCCAGCTCTTGGGCCGTTGGCCAGACCTCGGCCACCTTATCGGTGGATACGCCCGGTTTGATCATCGCGATAGACGCGTCGATCCATTCGCGCGCCTTAGTGTAGGCGTCATTCTGCGATGGGGTCGCGCGGCCCACGTTGAAGGTGCGGTAGTAGCAGGTGCGATAGCCCTGATAGGATTGCAGGATATCAAAGAAGGCCTGATCGCCCGGCCGGATCAAACGGTCGGTAAAGTTATGTGGATGCGGGTTGCAGCGTTCGCCGGAAATCGCGTTGATTGCCTCGACGTCATCGGATCCCATTTCGTAGAGCATCTTGTTGGACAAGGCGACGATATCGTTTTCGCGGATGCCCGGTTTCAGCTCTTCGTAGATCATATGATAAACGCCATCGACCATGGCTGCCGCTTGGGTCAAAAGCTGGATTTCATCCGTGTTCTTGATTTCGCGCGCCGCCAGCATGATCTGCTGGCCATCGACCACGTTCAGTCCCTCTTCTTGCAGCGCGTGGAACATGGCCGTTTCAGCATAGTCCACACCCACGGGCATATCGGCCATACCGGCATCGCGGATCAATCCGGCGATCTGCTTGGCATATTTTTTCATCAGGCCGAATTCCGGCGGGATCGTACCACGCATGCCCACAACACCGGCAAGGCAGTGGCTGGGCTCGAGCCAGTCGGAATGGCGCTTATGGTGCTCTGCTGCGGATCCGAAATCCCAGACATAGGGGCTGTCGTCGCCTGTCAGCAGACAGAAACGGCACATCTTGTCGCGTTCCCATTCGCCGATCTTCGTGGCCGAGACATAACGGATATTGTTCACATCGAACAAAAGAAGCGTGCCCGCGTTCGAGTTTTGCAAAGACTGGCGTGTCCGCGCAAGGCGATAGCGGCGCAGGCGGTCGTGGTCGATGCGGCGTTCGAAATCCACGGACATATGGCCGTGGGCCGGCAGCTTGTCGCGCCATTCCCAGTTGGGCTCGAGGTCCATGGGGGTGAGCAGGTTTGGCATTAGGGCGTTGCCCGGACGTTCTGACATTGCGGTCTCCTTCGGGGCGCATGGCCCCGTCTGAATTTTGGAATTTGAAAGGGTGGTGCGTTACTGGATGCACCAGCCGCCATCGATGTGGATCATCTGGCCGGTCATGTAATCGCTATCATCGGAAGCGAGGAAAGACGCGGTGCCGACGATATCCTTGGGATAGGACACGCGTTTGATCTGGAGCGCATCGCGCACGATGTCGTCATAGGCCTGGCCTTCTTTTTCCTTGAACCCGATATCGACAAGATCCTTGTCGAGCTGCTCCCAGAGCGGGGTCACAACAACACCGGGCGCATAGCCGTTGACGGTGATGTTATGCTCGGCCAGACCAATTGCACCGCAGTGCGTCAGAGCCAGACAGCCGTATTTCGACGTGCAATAGACAGTCACATCAACCAGCGGTTTGCGCGATGCAATCGAGCCTACGTTGATCAGCTTATAGGGGTGATCCTCCATCGGACCCTGCGCGATCATCTGGCGGGCGGTTTCCTGCATCCCCAGCCACATGGCCTTGGTGTTGACGTTCATGATCATGTCCCAGTTGTCTTCATCGATATCCATGAAGAAACGGGGCTTGTTCAGACCGGCGTTGAAAACACCCACGTTGATGGACCCGAATGCCTCAACCGTGGCGGCGACAGCTGCGACATTATCTTCACGCTTGGTCACATCCATCTTCACCGCGACGGCCTTGCCATTGCCTTCGGCGTTGATCGCGTCGGCCACGACTTGTGCCTGATCCCCGTCCAGATCGCCGATGCAGACATTGGCGCCTTGGGCGGCAAATGCCTTGGCGTTGGCTTCTCCCATGCCGCGCGCGGCACCGGTGATCAGAATGTTTTTCCCTTTCAGGCGATTGGGGTCCATTGGTCTCTCCTCCTGTTAACACGTCATTGCGTGCGTTAGATGATGGCGTCCGCCCTCCCTTGTGCGCGACGCAGTGCTTCTTTCGGGCTGACAATTCCACGCAGCATGTCGTGGAATTCCTCGCCGCAAATCTGGATAATTTCGTTGATTTCCGGGATGGGCGGGCGCGGCCAGAATTGGAGCTCGTCGCGCCATGACATGGCATC
>CAYZKE010000452.1:629-3101 GCA_964478505.1 uncultured Loktanella sp. | reverse complement strand
CTAAGGTCGATTCATCCGGGCGCGCGCAGCAGATTGGATTTTCGTGGGTCCGGTTCGCTGCTGCGGCGCAGGAGCAGTGCCGTATTGCCAATCTGCTGCACCAGTTCAGCCCCACTGAGCTTGATCAGCTCAGCGAGCAGTTCATCCCGGGTCTCGCGATTACCCACGGCCAGTTTTATCTTGATCAACTCGTGATCCGAGAGCGCCCGCTCAATTTCCAGTAACACGGTTTCACTCAGCCCGTTGCCCGCGATCGTGACGATCGGATGCAGTTTGTGACCGATTGCGCGAAGCTGGCGCGTATTGGTTTTATTGGACATGCTAGGGTGGGCCGCGTGATGTGAATGGGGCGCGGAGTCTACACCAGCGGCCCCGGAGCGCCAAAACTGTTTAGCCTGGAAAGCAACGATGGCCAAGAAACGATCAAGCAGTAAAGCCTGGCTGCGCGAGCATCGCGAGGATCCCTATGTGCAACAGGCGGTGCGCGATGGATATCGGTCCCGGGCCTGTTACAAGCTGCTCGAACTGCAGGAGCGTGAAAAGCTGATTCGTCCCGGGATGACCGTCATTGACCTCGGCAGCGCCCCCGGTGGCTGGTCGCAGGTGGCGGCCCGGCTTGTGGGGGAGCGCGGGCGGGTCATCGCGTCCGACATATTGCCGATGGACAGCATTGCAGATGTGACGTTTATTCAGGGTGATTTCACGGAAGAGGCGGTTTTTAACGACATTTTGCAGGAAATCGGCGAAAAACCCGTTGACCTTGTTATTTCGGACATGGCCCCCAACATGAGTGGTGTGAATGCCGTTGACCAGCCCCGGTCGATTTATCTGGTCGAGCTGGCCCTGGATCTCGCCTGTCGTGTGTTGGCGCCCGGAGGTACCTTTGTCAGCAAAGTTTTTCAGGGGGAGGGATTCGACCCCCTGTTCCTGACGGCGCGCGAGGAGTTCGGCAAGGTGCTGACGCGTAAACCTTCGGCATCGCGTCCGCGCTCGCGGGAGGTCTATCTCGTGGCGCGGGATCGGCGACCGGCAAATTGACAACAAAAGTTACTGTGCGATGAGTCTATGGGCCAATTGCAAGCAGTGACCGTAAAAACGCTATACTGGCAGACCGCTGTTCGTCTGGTACGGTTATTGGACGGTGCTTCGAGAGAGCGCTTGGAGCGGTGAATACAAGGCGACCAGCCCGCGCGGCGGTCGCGACAACGAGGTAATGATTTTGAACGATATGGCCAAGAATCTGCTCCTGTGGCTTGTGATTGCCGCAGTACTGCTGTCGATTTTCAACAACTTCAGTATGCAGACCCCGACCGAGCGCGTGGTGTACTCGGAGTTTATTCAGGAAATCCAGCGCGATCAGATTCGCAAGGTCACTATTGACGGCCTGACGATTATGGGTGAGCGCTTCGACGGGTCGCGATTTGAAACGACTCGCCCGATGGTTGAGGACCCCAAGCTGATCGATGATCTGCTGACGCATCAGGTAGAGGTTGAGGGGCGCGAGCCCGAGCAGCAGAGCGTCTGGACCCAATTGCTCGTTGCCAGCTTCCCGATCCTGATTATCATCGCAGTGTTTATGTTCTTCATGCGGCAGATGCAGGGCGGCGGCGGTGGCCGTGGCGGGCCCATGAGCTTTGGCAAGAGCAAGGCGAGACTGCTCGGGGAAGATCAGATCACAACAACCTTTGCCGATGTTGCGGGCGTTGATGAAGCGAAAGAAGACGTGCAGGAGCTGGTTGAGTTTCTCCGCGATCCGGGCAAGTTTCAGAAGCTGGGTGGGCGGATTCCGCGTGGTGTTCTGATGGTCGGTCAGCCAGGAACGGGTAAAACCCTGCTGGCCAAGGCGATCGCCGGTGAGGCCAAGGTGCCGTTCTTTTCCATCTCCGGCTCCGACTTTGTGGAAATGTTCGTTGGTGTGGGCGCGTCGCGGGTTCGCGACATGTTTGACCAGGCCAAGAAACAATCTCCCTGCATCATCTTCATCGACGAGATCGACGCCGTGGGCCGTCATCGCGGCGCCGGTCTTGGCGGTGGGCACGACGAGCGCGAGCAGACCCTGAACCAGCTGCTGGTTGAGATGGACGGTTTTGAGGTCAATGACGGCGTCATCGTGATTGCCGCGACCAACCGTCCCGATGTGCTGGATCCGGCGCTACTGCGTCCGGGGCGCTTCGACCGGCAGGTTGTGGTGGGACTTCCGGACATTCGCGGTCGGGAACAGATCCTCAAGGTGCATATGCGCAAGGTGCCGTTGGCGGAGGATGTTGAAGCATCCAAGATCGCCCGCGGAACGCCCGGGTTCTCCGGTGCGGATCTCGCCAACCTGGTCAATGAGGCCGCTCTGTTTGCAGCACGTGTGGGCGTGCGCACGGTGGGCATGGCTCAGTTTGAGCTGGCCAAAGACAAAATCATGATGGGCGCCGAGCGCAAATCCATGGTGATGTCCGAGGACGAAAAGCACAACACGGCCTA
>CAYZKE010000452.1:0-552 GCA_964478505.1 uncultured Loktanella sp. | reverse complement strand
CGCCGTTACATTATCAGTCAGATTTGCAGCCTTTTCGGTGGGCGTATCGCCGAGGAGATGACCCTCGGGCCGGATGGCATCACGACCGGTGCTTCCAACGATATCCAGCGCGCAACGGAGATCGCCCGCAATATGGTCACCAAGTGGGGGCTCTCGGAGAAGATGGGGCCGTTGCTCTACGACGAAGGTGGTGAGGAGGTCTTCCTCGGGCGCTCCGCGACGCAGTCGCACAAGGCGATGTCAGATGAGACTGCCAAGCAGATCGACTCGGAAGTGCGACGCATCATCGATGAGTGCTACCAGAAGGCCCAGACGATTCTCGAGGAGAACGTCGATAAGCTGCACGTGATGGCGGATGCACTGATGCTCTACGAAACGATCGACGCCGATCAGATCGACGACATCATGGAAGGCAGAAAGCCCCGCGAACCCGCTGACTGGAGTGGGCGGGATGGTGGTAGCGGGTCTGGCTCAGCGCCTGCGCCCAAGACGGATACGCCTGACCGCAGTGGTCCCATCGGAGGGCCGGCGGGCGAACATTAGGCCTTTCGT
>CAYZKE010000451.1:0-3103 GCA_964478505.1 uncultured Loktanella sp. | reverse complement strand
GGCGGGGTTGAAGAAGTGCTCGCCGTTGTCGATGCGCACAAAAGCAAAGTGCGGGTTGACGCCTATCTGACGAGGGGGCTTAGCTCTGAGAGCGACTTCATGCTTCGTGTCCATGCCTATGATCTCGAAGCGGCTCAAAATTTCATGACCGATTTCCTGGAAACTCGGTTTGGGATGCACACGGAAGTTACCGAAACTCTAACCGGCATCACAAAACCCCTGAACTATGTCACGAAAGAAGATTCGCCAGACATGAACGCCGCCTTGTCTTCTGCTTCGTACTCAGATGAGGAGCCGAAATACTCGATTGTCGTTCCGATCGAGAAAAATGCAGAGTGGTGGAACATGAGCCACGAAGAACGCCTTGCGGAGATGGAAGTCCACACGGCACCGACGCTTGAATTCCTCGTGAACGTCAAGCGCAAGCTTTACCATTCGACCGGTTTGGACGATGTCGATTTCATTACCTATTTTGAGACCGCTGATCTCAATGCGTTCAACAACTTGGCGGTGTCTTTGATGGAGGTTCCGGAAAATTTGTACCATGAACAGTGGGGTGAACCGACCATCCTTTCAACCATCCAGCCGATTGAAAACGTGGTGGCAACACTTTCGGCATTGAAGTAACGCACCGATGCTCGCAAGCACGGATAGGAGAAGAAGATGACCACTTCAACCAGACGTAGTTTTTTCAAGGGTAGTTTGGCTGCGCTTGTGGGTGCCTCGGTGAATCCTTTCGGCCAAACCAGCGCCGCATTAGCGGCGTTGGTCCAAACCGAAGCGCGCCCATGGGAACAACAGATGCGAGACAGGTTCCTTGGGGAGACGAAATTCCGCGCCGTCAATATGCCAAACTGCACGGGTTCCTGCGGCTGGAATGTTTTTGTGAAGGATGGGATCGTTCAACGAGTGGAGCAACCGCTCGATTACCCAGACGATGAATATAACCCGCGTGGGTGTATGAAGGGTCAGACCTATGTCCGCCGGGTGTATGCAGCAGACCGGATCAAGTACCCGATGAGGCGCGTAGGTGCACGCGGTGCTGGCGTATGGGAACGGCTCAGCTGGGACGAAGCACTCGACTACGTTGCATCCGAAATGAAACGGATTTCCGAAAAATACGGTAAAAATACAGTTTGGATTTATCCTCCTGTTCCTGCTACCGGGCTTGTAAAACAAGGCGGCGGCTTTCGCTTCGCTTCGGTGAACGGCTTCGGTATTGGTACATTCTACAACTGGTACGGTGATCTTCCGCTTGCGCATCCTATGACGTGGAACGTCCAGACGGAAGAGCATGAATTCCGAGATGTGCTAAATACAAAATATGCAATTATCTGGGGTTCTGATATATTTCAAACCCGGATGCCTGATGCGCATTTTTTCACGGATGTCAGAGCGAAGGGGGTGAAACTAGTCTATATCGCTCCCTACTTTGACCCCACGGCCAGCGGTGTTGACGAGTGGGTTAAAATTCGGCCAGGAACAGACGCGGCCCTGGCGCTCGGCCTGTGTCATGTCGTTGTGAAAAAAGGACTTGCAGACGAGGCGCACCTCCGCCGTACGACAAGCGGCCCGCTTCTCATCAGAGAGGATAACAGCAAGTACCTCAAGGCCTCCGATGTGGATCCCGACGGTGATCCGAAAACCTTCATGGTGTATGATTCCAAATCCGAAGCGCCCGTCCCCGACGTGTATTTCAGCGACGAACCGCCGCTCACGGGTAGCTGGTCGGTCAAGCTTGCAAATGGTGAAACGATCACCTGCTCCACTTCCCATACGCTGTTTCTCAAAACGCTTGATGAACACGATCCGGAAACAGTCTCCGAGATTACCGGCGTTCCAGTTGACGTCATTGAACGGATTGCGGTGGAGTATGCATCTGCAGATCCGGCGAGCATCTGGTCCGGCACTGGCATTAACCATTGGTACCACGGAGATCTGATGGGGAGAGCCGTGATTGCCTTGGGATGCATGACCGGTAACGTCGGCAAACAGGGCGGGGGCGTCAGCCCTTGGGCTGGTCAGTACCGGATGCGTCTCAATCCGACCGATTATTTCTTCCCGAAGAAAAATGCGGACGGGTCCGAACGTTATCGCCCAGTTCCGCTCGACACGGCATATGTCGTAAATGGGCCAACGGAAACCATGGCTGATAAGGAAAAGCTGTGGCGCCAAATTCGGTGTATCTATGCGGCCGGGGGCAATCTGTTTGGCCAAGCCTCGGACCAAGCCCAGCTGGCGAAGACACTTGATGAAGAAATCGAATTTATCGTTTCTCCGGAAGTTCAGATGAGCAGTACCGCGCAACTCGCGGATGTCATACTGCCTGTCGTAAGCTGGTATGAGCTGCCAATGGACATCTGTACGACGCCCGCTCACCCATACCTTCAGATGCACGAAGGAGCTCTAAAGCCGATCTATGACGCCAAGCCTGACATAGAAATCTACTACGAACTTTGCAAACGATTGGGCACCGGTGATATCTTCAAGTTTAGTAAGCCTGAGCAAGCTGCAGACCTTTTGTTAAAGACTGGTGGTCCGCGAGTTGAAGGCATTACGCTGGAACGACTCAAAAAAGAACGAGTCATCAAGGTGAATCTGCCAACAGATCCATTCGCCCCCTTCACCGAGGAGGTCGAAGGCAAGAAAATGTTTGCAACGGCCTCAGGGCGACAAGAGCTCTATAAGGACGAAGACAGGTTTATTGAATACGGTGAACAGTTGCCCATTCATAAGGAGCCGCACGTCGCATCACCCTATGGAACATCGAAAGTTTGGAGCGAGGCGAAAAAGGAACGAAACCCAAACATGCAGGCCTATCCGCTGGTTTACCACGCAAGACATACGCGTTGGAGCGTTCACTCGTCTTGGAGAACAACGGATATTCTCCTTAAATTGGACGATATCGGCCAACCTTTGCTTGAGATGAACCGCGAAGAAGCTGCGAAGCGTGACCTAGTAGCGGGTAAGTACGCCATTGCGTACAACCAACATGGTTACATCAAGGCGAAGGTGAAAATTCGCGACTCAGTCCCGACAGGTGCTGTTCTGATCTATTTCGGATGGCAACGGCAACAAATCCGAGAGGGTCATTGGAACGGTC
>CAYZKE010000450.1:930-3106 GCA_964478505.1 uncultured Loktanella sp. | reverse complement strand
AGCGCGACGTGGTCAAGGACCTGCCAACACACATCGACCTGATGCGCCTCAAGCGCACAAGCCGTGTGAAGATCTTTATCCCTGTTGAGTTCCTCAACGCGGATACATGCCCCGGCGTGAAAAAAGGTGGCGTTCTGACAGTCGTCCGCAACGAAGTCGAACTTGACGTTCTGGCCGGCGATATCCCCGAGCACATCACAGTCGATCTGGCCGACGTGCAAATCGGTGACACCATTTCAATCAGCAGCGTGACACTGCCTGAAGGCGCGACACCTGCAATCACAGACCGTGACTTTGTTATCGCCAACGTACAGGCACCACGTGCCCTGCTGGCAGACGACGGTGACGACGATGAAGTTGCAGCGGACGAAGTGCCGACAACCTCCGACGACGCAGAAGAATAAGCCGCAGCGTTCAATCGCTACAGCGATAAGGGCATCCCAAACGGGGTGCCCTTTTTGGTTTTTGCATCCAAGGTCATGACACTCTGGCGCTGCACTGCGGCATACTGTAAGTTAGGCCTATGAAATTGCTTGTTGGCCTTGGAAATCCCGGCGCGAAATACGCGCAAAACCGTCATAATATCGGTTTTATGGCGCTGGACCGGATTGCCGCCGACCACGGGTTCAGCGGCTGGCGGTCCAAGTTTCAGGGCCAGACCTGCGAAGGGCGCCTTGGGTCTGAAAAGGTCACGCTGCTCAAGCCCGAGACCTTTATGAACCTTTCGGGGCAATCCGTGGGCGAGGCCATGCGCTATCTCAAACTCGCCCCCGATGACATTATCGTCTTTCACGATGAGCTCGATCTGGCCCCCGGCAAAGTGCGGCTGAAAACCGGTGGTGGACATGCGGGACACAACGGCCTGCGCTCGATCCACGGCCATATCGGGCCGGACTATGACCGCGTGCGCATGGGCATAGGCCATCCAGGGCATAAAGACGCGGTGGCAGGTTATGTGCTGCGCGATTTCCCCAAGGCTGATGCGGACTGGCTCGATGATGAATTGCGCGGCGTAAGTGACGGGATCGTCGATCTGGTCGCGGGCGATGGTGGCAAGTTCCTCAATGCCATCGCCTTGCGTGTTGCCCCGCCGCGATCCTCGAAATCGACACCAAAGACGGCCAAGCCCGGCCCCGAACCAGAGCCCGCACCCGACAACCGCTCAGCCATGCAAAAGCTTGTGGATCGCTTTCGGTGACACCCGCCGCGATCCAAGAGGCATTTCTTGATCAATCCGACGCTTGCGCCGCCCTCGGCTCGCCCTTCATGGGGCGGCTGATGGCGCTTTGTGGCACAATGGACTGGCCCGCCGGGTCCGTCACCGACCGTATCTTTGCGTGGCAAGGCGAGATCAGCCCACGCGGCCAATCCGTGCCCTTGCGCCTTGCCGGTGCGCTACATGCGTTACACCTGCAAGGGCACGCTGTGCTTGGGGCTGTTTATCCCCCGCAAACAGCCACCCATGCGGACCTTTGGGATGCCGTGAGCGCCACATTTCTTTCTGAGGCCGACCACATCAACACATGGCTTGAGAGCGCACCGCAAACCAACGAAGTGCGGCGCTCTGCGACGCTTATTGCGGTCGGGCATCTTCTGGCAGAGCGCTTTGGCTTGCCGATCCGCACGTCAGAACTGGGGGCCAGCGGCGGGTTGAACCTGCATTGGGATGCCTATCGGCTCCAGATCGGCGACCAGAAATTCGGCGCCGACGACCCCGTGCTGGCGCTCACTCCTGATTGGCGCGGGCCGACGCCGCCAACGGCGAAACCCACAGTTGCCGCGCGTGCGGGCGTTGACCTCAATCCGCTTGACCCGCGCAATCCGGCGCATGCCTTACGGCTGCAAGCCTACCTTTGGCCGGATCAGCCAGAGCGTCTGGCCCTGACCCGCGCGGCAATTAATGCAGCGGACACAGCTGTCAGCAAGGGTGACGCGATTGATTGGCTGGCCCCGCGTCTGGCCCATATCCCCGGCCAGACACATATGATTTACAGCACCGTCGCATGGCAGTATTTTCCTGAAGAAAAACAAGTCCAAGGCACGAAGCTGATTCAGCAGGCCGGTGCCACCGCGACACAAGACACGCCATTGGCTTGGTTCGGCATGGAAAACGACGGCGGGACCCACGGTGCGGCGCTGACACTGCGGCTTTGGCCCGGAGATGTGACGCTCAATT
>CAYZKE010000450.1:0-920 GCA_964478505.1 uncultured Loktanella sp. | reverse complement strand
TCATGGGCGCTGGGTGGAGTGGGCCGAACCCGCTGCGTGACGCCGCACCCCATGGCAAATCGCGCACGAACCACTACATTGAGTGCAAGGAACGAAAAGGCACAGTGACCATGGAAAAAGACCCCTCTTTCAATGTACTCGGCAGCACGCTGGCACCCTGCTCAACCGATCCCATGACGGGGTTCTTTCGCAATGGCGCCTGCGACACCTGTGCGACCGATCATGGCAGCCACACAGTTTGCGCCGTCATGACGGATGAATTTCTGGCATTTTCGAAATATGTGGGCAACGACCTGAGCACACCACGGCCAGAGTTCGGCTTTCCGGGATTAAAGGCAGGCGATGGCTGGTGCCTCTGCGCCGCACGCTTCATGCAGGCCCACGAAGAAGGCTGTGCGCCACAGGTCAACCTGCATGCAACCCATGTGCGGGCGCTGGAAATCGTGCCGATCGACGTTTTGCATATGAACGCTGCGCCCGATCTTGAAAGCTGATCAGGCCTTGGCCATCAGATCATCCACAAACAGGCTCAGAAGCTGGGTGCGCCCACTGACGCCCGCCTTGCGGTAAATTGCATTGGTCTGGGCCTTGATGGTGCCCTCGCTCACCTCGCGCAGGCCCGCAATCTCTTGGGTCGACATGCCCTTGAGCGCAAACAATGCAACATCACGCTCCGCGGGGGTCAGCTCCCACCTGCAGAACCGTTCTTCCAGCACCTCCATAAAGGCACCTGACGCCAACCGAAGCTGATCTTCAACAACCGCATTGCGCGCCATCGTGCGGCGCAACGTGAACCAGCCAAAACCAACGCCAAGAAGCAGGCCAAGGGCGGCCCCGAGTTCCACCAGCTCATAAAGTTGCCAACTGAGCGGGGCGATGCCGAGCATTGACGCAAGAATACGCGACACAAAAAAGAGAGC
>CAYZKE010000449.1:0-3111 GCA_964478505.1 uncultured Loktanella sp. | reverse complement strand
CAACAGCAGGGACAGCACGACGACCAGATCCGCAAGGGTGTAAATGCGCGTCAGTTCGCGGCGCCAGTTTTCGGAGATCCAGAAACGGGCTGCGAGATCCAGAAGTATCAGCAGGCCGAGCCCGGTGTTCAGCACTGTCGTAACCGGTGCCGTGGGCAGCGCCGCGGTCGCGATGAAATAGACGATGGTCAGCGCATCGAAAACGATCAACCCATAGCGAAACCGCCGGGCGCGCTGGCTTTGACCGGTGTAGAGCAATCTGATCGTGCGGTGCAGTTCTTCCATTTGCGAAATATGCCACAGGTTTTTGCTCGGGGCCATGTGCAGAAACCAAAGCGTTCCTGCGCGCAAGCTTGAAGCACCCGCATTGGACCATAGCGGACTTACACGGGAGGCGAAGGTTTCAACAAGCTGTCCTTCGTGATCAAGCAATACCTTGTTGAAATTCCATCTTGGCGTAAATCCAGCCTCTTGACGGAGTGACTGATAAAACGGGTGGGCATTGCGCCCCTTCACCCCCGTGATCACAGTCATGGGCATATCAATTCCATAGATGAGCTCACAAAACTCTTTGACCTCAGCGTCGCTTGCCAGCTCTTGGTTGAAATCGTCAGAAGGGACTGCAAGCACAATCAATCCTTGATCGCGGTAGCGATCATATAGCGCCTGCAATTCGCGATATTGCTCGGTGAATACGCACATCGAGGCTGTATTGACCACAAGGACAGGCTGCCCTTCCCATTGCGTTAGGGTCAGTGTCCCACCATCGATAGAGTCGAACGGTGTCTCTCTATCAAGTGCAGCGGTCTGGCTGCTCCAAACGACAAAAAGAGTTGTCAGGAAGCACAATGACCTCATCTTGAGGCGATACATCTTTCGTTGGGCCGTGGTCATATAAGCGCTCGCATTACGTCTGTGACTAAATAACTAGGACGTACCTCCGGAATTCAACCTCTTGGCGACAGCCAGCGCGACACAATATTCAAGTAACGGTAGGCGCAGCGCGGGCATTCGCGACACCACATCTTCGCGTCTGCTTTGGAACGAAAATATTACATAGTTTCGAAGACTGGCCGCGGTTTGCCATCTTCGTCCAGGGCTACGAACACGAAGTCAGCATCCGTGACTTTTTCAGCTCTTTCAGAATATTTTGGGCGCGCCCAAGCATCTACATGAATACGCATAGATGTGTTCCCGACCTTGCGCAGAGTTGCGTATAGAGTCACCTCGTCCCCGACTTTGACTGGGCGAAGAAACTGCATCGCCTCTACGGAAACCGTAGCACCTCGCCCCTGCGAGACCCGCCCAGCCATGTTGCCGGCAGCTAGGTCCATCTGAGACATCAACCAGCCACCGAAAATGTCGCCTGACGGATTAGTATCTGCCGGCATTGCTATTGTGCGGATCACCAACACACCCTCGTCTTGTTGCCGACCGTGCGATCCACGTTGCTGCCCACGGACGAGAGTATTTTCAGAATTATCGTTCAACGACACTGCTCCTGTGTTGGGCCGATACAGGCCGCAAAATTTGGTGTTCCTGAGAGAACCCTAAAGGTCGTTGCCAACATCGGCAAATACTTCGACTAGGCGGAGGCGGAGTGATTTTCGGATCAAGAGCCAGCGAACCAATGTATGCATGTTTTTTCGTTGAAGGCACCGTAGACACCACGAATACTTTGAGTATCTGCTTCCGGGCTCCAAGCGGCCATGCGCCGCTGCCTGAAACAAGATCTGCTCTGGCGACACTAACGCCCGACGACATAGAGACCAGCGCCGTCACGGTTTATCGTCACACAGGCGTTACGGTTTAGTGTCACGAGGTGGTACCTTATCCACCGCACCACCTTGCATACCGGCTACCCGCTCTGTCGCGCTCTGAGAAATACACAGAGGTGGGGGATCCGGCAGTCGACGCCGTCAAGGTTCGTGTTATGTGTGCTTTTGGTTAACGACATAGTCAGCCAGCAAGCATGCGATTAGGAACAATGGCACGGCGGATCGTGACCCAGAAAGGTGTTCAATTCGAAATTCACAAGAAGTGAGAATAGTATTTCGAAAATACGCCTTTTAGCGCGCTAGCGTTCTGCCAACCCCGTTTGACTTGCCCTCAATCAGAAACGATATCCGCTTTTTGCGAAAAGGGGTTTGCCATGCTGCTAGAAGTCTTCGATTGGGGTCTTGATGCCCGAACACTACAAGTGATTTTCGGTCTGGCGATCGGGGTGGTCTTCGGGATCGCCGCGCAGGTCTCGCGGTTTTGCCTTCGGCGCGCCATTGCCGGCGAGCGTGAAGAGCGTGGCTCTGCCGGGGCGACCTGGATCGTCGCACTCGCATCGGCCATCATTGGATTTTTGTTAGCTAGCAGATGGGGCTATGTCGATCTGGGCGGACATCGCTACCTTGACCCCGAATTGCCGTTTCTGGCGATAATCTTGGGCGGCGTTGCCTTTGGCGCAGGGATGGTCCTGACACGCGGCTGTGCTTCGCGCCTAACGGTCCTGAGTGCAACTGGCAATCTGCGGGCCGTGACGGTTTTGATTATCTTTGCAATTGTGGCTCATGCAACTTTGAAAGGTGTCTTGGCTCCGTTGCGCGTCGCGTTAGGCTCTGTATCGACCACATTGTCATTTGGGTCATTGAGCGACCTCCCAATGGGGGCTCCAACCGTATCTGCGTTGATGGCAGTTCTGGCAATCTACCTCATTCACCGGTTCAAACCGTCTTTGCGCGAAGTTGTCTCTGGCGTTGTCATCGGACTCATTCCGGTGTTGGGGTGGGCGGCCACGAGTGTGCTGCTTTTCGACGAATTCGAGCCCTTGGCGGTGCAATCAGTGGCGTTCACGTTGCCTTGGTCTGACACGCTATTCTGGACAATTGCATCTACGTCTATTCCTGCAGGGTTCGGAACTGGCCTGGTTGGTGGTGTGCTGTTTGGCAGCTTTCTCAGCGCTGCGGCGCGTGGAGAACTGAAGCTTGTCGGGTTCGAGGCCCCCCAGCAGTTTCTACGCTATGCCGCAGGCGCTGGCCTGATGGGGGTTGGTGGCGTCCTTGCTGGCGGTTGCACCGTGGGGGCGGGGCTTAGCGGGTCTGCAACCCTCAGCGTGGCGGG
>CAYZKE010000448.1:0-3112 GCA_964478505.1 uncultured Loktanella sp. | reverse complement strand
GCGGGATCAGGTGAGCATTCATTGTCTGCAAGACTGTTCCGCCGCGATCCACCACCGCAAATGCATATGCGGCGGGGTAGTCCGCATAGAGGGACCACAGTTCTGCATCCGGCGGGACGGATGTGCCATCAATGGCGACCTGCAACCGCTCGATTTCGTGGATCAGGGATTCGTTTTCCATTTGCCGCAGGTCGGAGCCGTAGTAGAGGCCGACAATCAGGATATTGAGAACGACCACGACAGAAGCGATCACCGTCAGTCGCCGGGTCAGTCTTTGCGCGAGCGAGGGCGCGCCCTTGTTCATGTTGTGGCCTCTCGCGGCAACATCCATCCAATTCCGCGCACCGTGACGATCGGGAGGGTGCACTCTGCTGCTTCAAGACCGCGCCGCAGCCGCGACACTGCAGCATCCAGTGCATTTGGGCTCACCTCATCATCGAAGCCATAGATCGCTTCTTCCAAGACACGCCGCGCCACGACCCGACCGGTCGCCCGCATCAACTGCTCCAGCACGGCCACCTCCCTACGCCCGAGGGTCAAGGCCGTGCCCTTCACAGCGACACTGCGAGAAGCCGTATCCAGTTCCAGTGCCCCGATCCGGAGTATCCTGTCTGACCGACCTCCAGGACGACGCAACACCGCCCGACAGCGTGCCACAAGTTCGGGCATCTCAACCGGCTTGACCACATAATCATCCGCACCGCCGTCCAAACCCGCCAAACGGTCGGTCAACTGATCTCGTGCCGTCAGCACGATGACCGGTACCCGCCCGTCACGGCGCAAGTCCGGCAATAATCGCAACCCATCGCCATCGGGCAAACCAAGATCCAGAAGTACCAGAGCGTAATCTGCCAGAGTTGCAGTTTCGCGCGCATCTTCAGCAGTGCCAACATGATCAATCGTGAAGCCAGCACGTTGCAAAGCATCCTTGACGGCATCCGCCAAAGGCATGTGGTCTTCAACAAGCAAAACGCGCATCTTCAAACGTTCCTTCAAATAAAATTGCGCGACGGCCGCAAAGTGCGGGTAATTCCAAATAATAAGGCTGCCGGGCCAAGACACAATTCTTGCGCTCTGGTGAGCAGGTTAAAGCGTTTTTACGTGCGCAATCTGACCATAGCTTGACGGTATTGCATCGAAGCCAAACGGTGTGTGCAGACTGCGAAGTTTAGCGCGTCGCCTATTGCGCGCCAGATAGGAAGGCTTGACCAGAAACCCTTGCCGAAGTCAGCTTTGGATTTGGAACATTTCAAGCCGTGGTTTGATGATCGGACATTCATGTGAAAAGCAGCATCGGTTGGTCTGGGCTCGAATTGTAAATTCGCTACTGCTCGCTCCAACGTCCGCTGTTGATCGTGACAGCAGGTTCTTTTACCCTAACAATTCCTCGATAAGATCCTCCCGCATATCCAGCGTTCTGTCCCAAGTCTTCGGCACATCCGCCTCGCGCTCCAGCGTCTCCGGCGCAGGCTGCTGCTCCTTCTCAAACCCTTCGGCCATGACCCGCATCCCCCGCGCCTCACGCCGTTCGGCCCGATCTCGCGCCGGCGGCTGGCCCCCAGTATCATTCGCCCCCTGTATTCTTTCCTCGTCACTCCCAACACCCCATGGCCCAACACCTTCCACACTCGGCGGATACGGAAACGGCTTATCCTTTTGTTTGGCATCCAGCGCTTTGAACACCGGATCATCGAAGTACTTTATTCGCTGTGCTTTGGTCGGATGCTGTGGCGACGCAAGGATGATCACCTCATCAGGATCCATCAGCCGCGCCTCCGTCTCCGACAGCAACGGCCGTTCCTCCAGTCGTGCCGAGGTCGACGTCGCACCTAATATCCCTTTATTCCGCCCGTACATCCGCGTCACTGCTTCCCGCGTTGTGCTTCCCACGGCCGCTGACACCTCCTTCACTGTCCGCTGATCCCGCGGTGTGATGTAAAGCTTGAGCCCTGCCCCGTTCTCCAAGCTCTCTCGTCCTTCCGGTCCATAGATGCGATCCAAGGACGCTAGCGACTGCGCAATCATCGCCACCCTGCCCCCGTAGCTCGCCAATGAATGGATAGCCCGTTCCAGATAGGGCATCGCTCCCATTTGCTGGAATTCATCAATCATCATCATGACGGGCCATGGCTCATCCGGTCCTGGCTCCTTCAATCTGATCGATGCAATCAAGTCCGCGAACATCAGCCGCAACAGCGGCGCCAGCGTCGCGATATGATCCTCTGACACGGCAATGTAGAGCGACTGCGGTGTCTTTCGGAACGTGGCAAAATCAAAATCACTATCCTGCGTGGCTGATCGCACCGCCGGATTGTCCCATTGCTTCAGACCCGCCGTCATCAACGCCTGAATATTTGAAGTTAGCAATCGCGATGACGCACTGGCCGCATTGGTCCAAAGTTCGCGCAGAATGGCTTCCTCTGCTTCATCGGCATAGGTCTTGTATTGCGCGTTCTTGTATTCACCGCCAGCAACAATCTTGTTCACCTCGCCGAGGTTTGCCGTGCCGCGTTGGATCGCCAGCAAGCAGGCAGCGACAAAGATCGACTTACCCGCTTCGGAAAACGTATCCAGCGTCTTGTTGTCCTTATCGAGGAACAGATCGGCCAAGATGCTGACTTCGGTAAACCGCTGCGCAAAGGTTGGTGCTTTCGCAATGCGCGACAAGGGGTTGTAGCGATGCGTGGCATTGGACCAATCAAACGGGCTGAACCGGTAGACCTCGTCGCCACTGAGGGCGCGCAGGCGAGAGGTTTTCTCAAAGTTCTCGCCTTTGACATCGAGCACAACAACCGAGCCTGCGAAGGCCATCAAGTTCGGGATGACGAAGCCGACGCCCTTACCGGCCCGCGTTGGCGCGACCATCATCACATGCGGGATTGCCGCTGAAGAAATAAACGCGCCCTTTGAGTTTGGCGCGCCAAGCTTGCCACACACAAAGCCCTTCCCAGGTTTGTGCAGCATGTCATTTTTCATGAGCTCGGGTTTGGTCTGCCAATGGGCAGAGCCATAGTCATCCCGTTCCTTCTTCCAGGTCCAAGCGAGCGCAAGACCGCCAAGACCCAGAGAACCGAACCCAACCGCACCATAGGCGACTTTGAAGGCTTCGGGG
>CAYZKE010000447.1:767-3114 GCA_964478505.1 uncultured Loktanella sp. | reverse complement strand
AAGACAACCAGAACGCCGTGACACTGCGCGTGTTCCAGGGTGAGCGTGAAATGGCGGCCGACAACAAGATGTTGGGCCAGTTCAATCTTGAGGACATTCCGCCAGCGCCACGCGGCATGCCACAGATCGAAGTGACCTTCGACATCGACGCCAACGGTATCGTTGAAGTCGGCGCCAAAGACAAAGGCACCGGCAAGGAGCAGAAGATCACGATCCAGGCCTCTGGCGGTTTGTCCGATGAGGATATCGAAGCAATGGTCAAAGACGCCGAGGCAAACGCCGAGGCCGACAAGGAACGCCGTGAGCTTGTGGATGCGAAAAACCAGGCTGAGAGCCTGATCCACTCGACCGAAAAGTCGATGGAAGAGCATGCAGACAAGGTTGATCCAACCACGATCGAAGCGATCGAGTTGGCGATTGCCGCGCTCAAGGATGATCTGGAAGGCGACAAAGCCGACAAGATCAAGTCCGGCATCCAGAACGTGACCGAAGCAGCCATGAAGCTTGGCGAAGCGATCTATAAGTCCCAGCAAGAAGCAGACGGCGAAGTAGAGCCGGATGCACCGGGTGCGGACGAAGAAATCCTTGATGCGGATTTCGAAGATCTGGGCGACGACAAGCGTGACAACTAAGGCCGCGCGCCGCTGACATTTGACCGGCCCCTGAACCGGGCCGGTCTTTGTCATTCCCAAGGGGGAACTTATCATGGCAAAACGTGACTATTACGAAGTGCTTGGTGTTGCCAAAGGCGCCGATGCTGCCGAGATCAAGAAGGGCTACCGCCAGAAGGCGAAAGAGCTCCACCCTGATCGCAACGCTGACAATCCCAATGCCGAAGCCCAGTTCAAAGAGGCCAATGAGGCCTACGAAGTTCTGAAGGACCCGAACAAGAAAGCCGCCTACGACCGCTATGGTCATGCCGCGTTCGAAAACGGTATGGGCGGTGGCGGTGGCGGGCCACGCGGCGGCCAAGGTGACTTTGGCAGCGCATTCTCTGACGTGTTCGACGATCTCTTTGGTGATTTCATGGGTGGTCGCGGTGGCGGTAGACGCAGTGCGGCCCAGCGCGGCAATGACCTGCGGTACAACCTCCGGATCAACCTTGAAGATGCGTTTTCAGGGATGCAGAAGACAATCACTGTCCCAACGGCTGTAAGCTGTGGGTCGTGTAAGGGAACAGGCGCCGAAGGTGGCTCGGAACCGCAGACCTGCCCTACATGTTCCGGCATGGGCAAAGTCCGCGCACAGCAGGGTTTCTTTACGGTCGAACGGACCTGTCCGACATGTTCCGGCATGGGTCAGACCATCAAGGATCCTTGCCGGACCTGCCACGGCCAAGGCCGTGTCGAGAAGGAAAAGTCGCTGTCTGTAAACATCCCGGCCGGTGTTGAAACCGGTACACGCATCCGTCTCGCCGGTGAGGGCGAAGCAGGGATGCGCGGTGGACCAACAGGTGACCTTTATATCTTTATCGAAGTGCAGAACCATGCGCTGTTCGAACGGGAAAACACAAACCTTTATTGTCGTGTCCCTGTATCCATCGCGACCGCCGCTTTGGGTGGCGAAATTGAGGTGCCCACGATTGACGGTGGCCGCAGCCGCGTAAAGGTGCCCGAAGGATCGCAATCCGGTCGCCAGATGCGTCTGCGCGGCAAGGGCATGCCAGCACTGCGTGGTGGTGGCATCGGTGATATGTTCATCGAATTGGCTGTCGAAACGCCTGTGAAGCTCACCGCGCGCCAGCGTGAAATTCTCAAAGAGTTCGACCAGCTGAGCGAAGAGAACAATCCGCACGGATCAAGCTTTTTCGACACAGTCAAAAGCTTTTGGGACTCGATGAAGAGCTAGCGTTAACCGCGTAGTAACCATCACTTCGGCAAAGTGATCATATGAATCACTTTGCCGAAGCCCCCTCTCTGTTCTCCGACCACGACGACGTGATCGAGGTTTTGCCCCTGACAAAGGGCAAGCTCCCTTCCTACATGCGCGATCATCGCAAACGGCTGCGCGAACGCTTCTTGGCGGGCGGGGCCGATGCGATGCCCGACTACGAGCTGCTTGAACTTGTGCTCTTTCGCGCAATTCCACGGCAAGACGTCAAACCGCTGGCAAGGGCACTCATTGATACCTTTGGCGACTTCAATCGCGTTCTTTCTGCGCCTCTGGCCCAGCTTTCAGGCGTCAAGGGCGTTGGCGATGCCGTTCTGCTAGAACTCAAACTGGTCGAAGCTGCAGCGCACCGCCTTTCCCGCTCAAAGGTCATGCAGCGCCATGTGCTGTCTAACTGGGATGCTTTGCTGGATTATTGCCACACAACGATGGCGCATCGCGAAACCGAGCAGTTTCG
>CAYZKE010000447.1:0-747 GCA_964478505.1 uncultured Loktanella sp. | reverse complement strand
AAAGGCACTGTCGATCACGTGCCGGTCTATCCACGCGAGGTTGTGAAACGCGCACTCGAACTGAACGCCAGCGCCCTGATCCTTGTCCACAATCACCCGTCTGGTGATCCAACGCCATCAGATGCTGATGTCCAGATGACACGGCAAATCACAGCGGCCGCCAAGGCGCTCAATATTACGGTGCATGATCATCTGATTATCGGTAAGGCCAGCGAAACCAGTTTTCGGTCACTGGGTCTCTTTGACAGGTCCGCTTAGTTCGAGACTACGGCGAGATTCGTGAACTTGTTCCGAATCAACGTCACTTCACCAACTTGATCGCAGGCAGGCATCTGGAGTGCAATCTCTTTCACCACAAGCGTCTGACCCGAGTTGGTCTGAATCGTCCCGGCATCAACTTCCCGACCACAATTGGCGGCGGTCACGGTAACACCCACACGCAAATCAACACCACTGTTGCGGTTCATTTGACCCTCAGGAAAGGTGTAAACTTCGGCCTGATACGGAATTTCGGCCTCTGCATCACCGATAAAAAGAACAAAACCGTTTTTGCCAGCGCGTGTATCCTCGGCGGTGTGGAACGACGCCGACCAGACATGCCCCGGTTCGCCAATCTGCGCACCGTTTTCAAGGGCATGAAGGCGCATGTTGTCTGTCGTCGACCACTGCAACACAGCACGGTCGTAGCGGCGGAGCTCAGGGACAAAGATTTCAGTCGAGGCTTTGAGAATGTTGGCAAAGGTGACA
>CAYZKE010000446.1:0-3115 GCA_964478505.1 uncultured Loktanella sp. | reverse complement strand
TTGAGCGCACGACCTGTGTAGGCAATCTGGACAGGATCCCAATAGGCGCTTTCGACAAAGACATTCACGGTGTCTTCGGTGCAGCCTGTCGCGAGCCCGCCCATGATCCCCGCGATGCTTTCGGGGCCGTTGTCATCGGAAATCACCATCTGGCCTGCCTGCAGTGTATAGTCCTTGTCATCAAGCGCTGTGAGGGTCTCGCCACCAGCAGCGCGATGGACGCGCAGGTTGCCTTGCACCTTATCGGCATCAAAGACATGCAGCGGGCGGTTCAGGTCGTAGGTGAACCAGTTGGTGACATCCACCAGAAAACTGATCGGACGCAACCCGATGGCGCGCAGCTGCGCTTGCAGCCATTCTGGGCTGGGGCCGTTCTTGACGCCTTTGATCAGGCGGCCACAGAAGACAGGGCAGCCGTCCAATGTGTCCTCGGCAATACTCACGCCAAGATCGGCTTTAAAGGATGCCGGCACAGGATCAACCGAGAGGGGAAGCAATTTGCCGATGCCGCGCGCGGCCAGATCGCGGGCGATGCCACGGACACCAAGGGCATCGGGGCGGTTTGGCGTGATCGCGATTTCGATCACAGGGTCAACCTTTTCAGGGCTGTTCTCGGCCAGCCAGTCGGTGAACCGCTGACCGACCTCGCCCGAGGGCAGCTCGATGATGCCATCGTGTTCCTCGGAGAGTTCCATCTCGCGCTCGGAACACATCATGCCATAGCTTTCGATGCCGCGGATTTTGCCCACGCCGATGGTCGTGTCGATGCCAGGGACATAGGTGCCGGGGCTGGCGATCACGACGGTGATGCCTGCCCGCGCATTGGGTGCGCCACAGATGATCTGGGTCGGGCCATCTGCCGTTTCGACCTGACAAACCTGAAGTTTGTCGGCATCGGGGTGCTTTTCCGCCGAAACCACCTTGCCGATAGTGAAATCCGCCAGCTTGTCGATGGGGTTTTCGATGCCTTCCACCTCGAGCCCCAGATCGGTCAGCGCATAGGCGATGTCGGCAACAGAGGCGTCGGTTTCAAGGTGGTGTTTCAGCCAGGAAAGCGTGAATTTCATGGGTCCGTCCTGCGGGTTAAATCGGTTGCGACGGGATTAGCGGATTACGCGGCAAGGGGAAAGGGGGCGATACGCGGCGTTGAGGTCCCGGATCAGGTCCGGGACTGCGGACCGCTGCGACGCTGATGTGCTGCCGCCCATTTGGACACCAGCCATGCCGGGATCAGGATCACCGCCCAGCCTGACGCGTTGATGAGCGTCAGCCGCAGCGCCAGATCGCGCGGCATGTCCGAGGTCCACATCGCGATGTGGCCACCGATGATGAAGGTCAGAAGGATGATGAGCCAGAGCCGTTGCATGCACTAGACATAGTGTTGTGGTCGCCGGGGAAAACCCCGGCCTACGGTGTCGCGTTCATGGTAGGCTGGGGCCTGCCCCGGCGCACGGTCAAAGCTCGCGCCCTGCCAGATCCTCGACCAGTTCGAAATGTTCAAAGACCAGCATCATTTCAGGGTCAAACCCGCCGTTGCGCTTGAAATAGGCTTTGTGATCCTTGCGCCAGCCCAAGAGGCTGTCGTTCTCGCCCTCGGCCAGCGCCATCTCTTCGGTCACGTCGCAATAGCGGATTTCTTGAACCTTGGTGGTGCGGATGACCAATGCGGGCGTACCATCCCAATTCGCCGCGATATCGCAGCGGCCGACGACGGGCATCGCCTCGGGCTCGCCTTCGAAATCGGCCAGAGCGCCGCAGGTGGCGGTTTTCTTGCCTTGGCGAACAAGCGCGATGAGGTGTTGGCAGAGTTGCGCGCTATCGCCGAATTTGAACGTGCCCGCGCCGGGGTATGTGTCTTGCAGGTCTTCGGTGTCGTTGGTCATGGGGGGCCTTTGTGCGCGTGGGTTTCACCCACCCTACATTGGTTTGACGCGGAACGTTAGGGCAGTGTCCGGACCGAGGGGGTTCAAACGGGCGGAGCCTCAGGTGCGCGGCAACCAAATGCTACCAAAGGGCAACGCCCGGACCTCGGGGTGGGCGCTGTGACGGTTCTATTTGGCCGAGCGTTGGGCTGATCGGTCAGGCTGGTGTTGTTTGAAACGTTGCAGAAGCGCCCTCCCCATGGGGGAGGTCCGAGCGCTGCCTGGCGAGCCGGGCGGAACTACAATTCGAAGTCCGTTAACCTTTCAATTTGCTTGCGTATGAAACCAGTGGCCAAGGCCTTTATGATTTCAAGCGTCGCATTTCCACCAGTTTCAGCAACGACTTTCTTAGTCTCGTTCCAAATGCCTTCTGACTTGATGGCGTCATAAAAGTCATGGCCTTCATTCGTTACAAAAAAGAAGCCCTCTTTGGTGCTTGGACCTTCTATTAGGCCGGCACCAGCCATCAGATATAGCTGATACTCATCGCCACTCTTCATTGTTTTGCTGAAGTCAGTGAAGCCATCATCATGTTCAGACCTCGTCTCAACTGCATGAATAATAATCTCACGAAATCGATCAAGGTCGCGTTTTGTCATCTACCTACTCAACCCACCGTGCAACGTCGGCACATCCAGCGCGCTGAACCCGTAGTGCCGCAGCCACCGCAAATCACTATCAAAGAACGCCCGCAAATCCGGTATCCCGTATTTCAGCATCGCGATGCGGTCGATGCCCATGCCGAAGGCAAAGCCTTGCCATTCCGCCGGATCAATCCCGCCAGCCTCAAGCACCTTGGGGTGCACCATGCCGGAACCGAGAATCTCCAGCCAATCGTCGCCCTCGCCCACTTTGAGCGTGCCGCCTTCCCATGAACAGCGGATATCGACCTCGGCCGATGGTTCGGTGAAGGGGAAGTGCGAGGCGCGGAAGCGGATGTCGACGTGGTCGACTTCGAAGTAGCTTTTCACGAACTCTTCCAGCACCCATTTCAGGTTCGCCATCGAGATATCTTTGTCGATCGCCAGCCCTTCGACCTGATGAAACATCGGCGTGTGGGTCTGATCGTAATCGGCGCGATACACACGACCGGGGCAGATGATGCGGGTCGGCGCGCCTGTGGCCTCCATCGAGCGGATTTGCACAGGGCTGGTATGCGTGCGCAGCACATGCGGCGGGCGGTTATCGCCCGG
>CAYZKE010000445.1:0-3117 GCA_964478505.1 uncultured Loktanella sp. | reverse complement strand
GACATCACCGGACTATGGAGCCTTGTGCAGCGAAATCCCGCTTCGTCCCGCGTCTTGAACCTTCGTTCGCTATGCATCGAAAGGTAGCTAATCCAAGACCCGTCAATCGTGAATCACCCGGTGAAGGTGTGTGACTAGGCCAGCCCTGCTAAACTTTTGTCATCCAGCAAGCGCTTTCCAGTTCACGCAGCTTCGTGTTGATGCGCAGTCTCCTGTCGCCGTTCTTCAAGCGCTTGGCGAATGATCTGGAACGATGATGATAGGAACAAGCTTGCCATGATCGCGGCCACGATGAGGTCTGGCCATCCTGTCGCCGTGCCCCAAACGCCCAAGGCGGCAATCATCACGGCCACGTTGCCAATGGCATCATTTCTAGAGCACAGCCAGACGGAGCGCACATTTGCGTCTCCGTCCTTATAGCTGACGAGCAGGAATACACTTGCGAGGTTTGTCGCGAGAGCCAAGGCACCGATGATACCCATGATCTCGGCTTCCGGCACACCGACGTAGAACACGCGATAGATTGTTGACCCGAACACCCAAGCGCCCATCAGAAAGAGGCTGATCCCTTTCGCCAAAGCTGCGTTCGTACGGGCGCGGATGGATGCGCCGATCACTGCGAGTGAGATGCCATAGGTCAAGGCATCCCCCAGGAAGTCCAACGCATCTGCTTTCAGCGCCTGCGACTGAGCCACCTGGCCTGCCGTCATCTCGACCACGAACATGGTGGCGTTTAGGGCGATGACGATCCAGAGCCGCCGTTTGTACTCATCTGACACCCCGTCGAACTTGGCGTCATTTCCGCAGCAACCTGCCATGGGGAAGCCTCTTTCACCTTACGTTGATGATAGTGTAATGTCTCTAGTGACTAGAGGTTCAAGGGGTTTCTTCATGTTTTCTATCGGCGAGCTTTCAAAGCGCACAAAGGTCAAGGTGCCTACGATCCGCTACTACGAAGAAATGGGATTGTTGGCCGCGCCTGAACGCACGGAAGGCAATCAAAGACGCTACGATGCGGCAGGACTGGAACGGTTGAGTTTCATTCGGCACGCCCGTGACCTTGGCTTCTCGATAGAGGCAATCTCGTCTCTGATCGAGTTACAGGAACACCCGGATCGGTCATGCCAAGCCGCCACGGAAATTGCGGTGGCGCAGCTCGCGGATGTGCGCGCGAAGGTTAGAAAGCTGAGGGCGCTCGAGAATGAGTTGGCTCGCATGGCCAATGGGTGTGACGGACACGGCCTGTCTGAAGATTGTTATGTTCTGGCGTCGCTCTCTGACCATGAGCATTGCGAACACGAGCACTGATTACCCGCAGCACGATCCTCCCTCTTGGATTGGAGGACATGCGACCGTGCCGTAGGAACAATAGACGCAACAGTCCCCTTCGAGCGGTTTCAAAACCGTGTGGCAGGACTCGCATTCATAGAACCACTGACACGCATCCGTCCGCATCGTCTCCTCGGCAACGTGACCGCATTCGGGGCATGTGATTGTGGATTGGAGGTTCACTTCGTTCGTTTGCGTCGCCATAGAGCGTATCCCGTGAGTAGGAGAAATGCAGCAAGGATCGGCAGCAGCACATCGTCGCGATAGACGTAGCCGAGCGCGCCGCTGATCCCAAGAAGTGAAAACAGCCACGGCAGCAGCGGCGTGAAGCAACATAGAGCCGCCAAACCGACACTGCCAAGACCAAGTGGCAGCAACCAGTCCCTCACTGCGATTGTCTCCAGAGGGCAAACATCGTCCGAGCTGCATCTTCTTCCCAGAGTGGTGAACTTGCAGCCAGTGTAAAGGCGAAGGTCGTGAACGCCAGAAGGACAAAAGTGGAGCGTTTGCGGCTCGCGCAGGCCCAACGGCTCCACAGTCGGAACCAGCCCCAGGCCAGCACAAGCCCCACGACCACCAGTATCTCAATGCGATAGGCGACAAAGGGGCCGAGCATCGTCAGCCAAATGCCGCCGAGGCCCAGGATCGACAAGCCAATGGGCAGGACACAGCAGGATGCGCTCAACAGCGCGAGCACACCGGCACCGCCAACCAGAAGACGGTTCGGCCCCTTGCGGCTGTCCGGGAGTGTTTCAGTATTCGACATCATGCGTAACCTTGTGCATCCTGTAGTCACTACAGAAGCAAGCGGAGATTGATCACATGGTCGCGATTGGAGAGGCGTCTCGGCTCAGCGGCGTTTCCATTGAAACGATCCGCTACTACGAGCGTGAGGGGATCATCTCAAAGGCGGGCCGAACTCCGACAGGGAGACGGGTGTACTCAGACGCTGAGATTTCCGAGCTGCGGTTCATCAAACGCTGTCGTGATCTTGGGTTCTCAATCCAAGATGCCATCGCGCTTCGCAACTTAGCCGATGCACCGTCAGACGCGTGCGAGACGGTTGAGCAGCTTGGACGCAAGCACCTTTCGGATGTGCGGGCGAAATTGGGAGAGCTTGGGCAGCTTGAAAAAGCCTTGGCCGAGCTGGTCGCGAACTGTGCAAATGGGCAAAGAGATTGCCCGATGTTAAACGCCCTACGAGCACGCTAGTCGGACAGCCGACATTGGTTGGACGGCATCATTGTCTTCAGAGTGCCTGACGTCAGCGCCTCTGCCGAGAATGCTGAAAGCAAGTCGACTGAATGTGATCGGCATGCCAACCTATTCCCATGGAAAGATACTTCTCCATCGAAATGCCCGGCGTTCTTTTCCTGAGGAACGTCTTGTTGTTCAGCCTCGCTGCCTTGGCCCCGGTTCTGGTGCTCTATGTGTTGCTTGCTCCCGGTTTCGCATCGGCACTGGCCGCGGGCGGCCCCGCACTCGGACGATTTTTGCGGCAGGTTGTCACCAACGGGTTGCCGGTTGTCTTTGTTGTGAATTACGTGAGCTTCTTTCTTTATGCTCTCACGCAACGGCCCGCTGGTAGGCATCGAGATTCTGCCGTTTTCCTGCTGTTGGATCTAGCGATTAGGGTTGTTCTCTTCCTCGGCCTCCACGCCCTGATCTACGTTTTCTCTGCAGATTGGTTCGGTTCGTTCGGAAGTAGCCGCGCGACCGCACTGAGCGTGGTGGCGCCGACGCTGGCGCGCTCTGCGTTCTTTGAAAACATCTCGGGTGTCTATCTCT
>CAYZKE010000444.1:0-3122 GCA_964478505.1 uncultured Loktanella sp. | reverse complement strand
GACTTCCGCGAAATTGCGCGCAGGTCGCGTGGCGGCCCCTGCAAAGATCACATCCTCCATCCCGCCGCCGCGCATAGCCGTCGGGCGATTTTCGCCCATGACCCAGCGCAGCGCCTCAAGCAAATTCGACTTGCCACAGCCGTTGGGACCCACAACACCGGTCAAACCATCCGCGATGATCAGATCGGTGGGGTCCACAAAGCTTTTAAAGCCATTCAGTCTGAGTTTGCTAAAGCGCAACGATTCTTGCCTATCTGATTCCTCACCCTGCGGAAGCATCGCCTTGCCAGACTGCACGAGTCAACGCCTCCAACCCCGCATGTGCCATGTTCCGCCATGTTATCCACAACATATTGGGGCATTTTGCCGTTTGTTTGAAAACTAGCGGTCTGACGGGCGCGGTATTCAGCGAATCGGGCGCGTCGGAGAGCGAAATTCCTGTCGCACGCAGGTCCCCCTTGCAACTTGGACCATGCGGCGCAAGAAAGGGGGCCGTCGCACGCGTTATGGAATGGACCCTGATATGCCCGCCAAAATCCCCGCTACTGTTGTCACAGGTTTCCTCGGAGCCGGCAAAACGACTCTGATCCGCCACATGCTGCAAAACGCACAGGGCAAGCGGATCGCGCTGATCATCAACGAATTTGGCGATCTTGGCGTCGATGGCGATATCCTCAAGGGCTGCGGTGATGAGGTCTGTTCCGAGGATGATATCGTTGAGCTGTCCAATGGTTGTATCTGCTGCACCGTGGCCGATGATTTCATTCCCACCATGGAAGCTTTGCTCGCGCGGGAAAACAAACCGGATCACATCGTGATCGAAACCTCCGGCCTTGCCCTCCCGCAACCGCTTGTGCGCGCGTTCAATTGGCCCGGCATTTCGACGAAAGTCACCGTGGATGGCGTTGTGACCGTTGTGGATGGCCGCGCCGTCCACGACGGCCAGTTTGCCCATAACGTCGCCGCCGTGGATGCCCAGCGCGCCCTGGACGAAAACCTTGATCACGAAACGCCGCTGTCGGAACTGTTCGAAGATCAGGTCGCCTGCGCGGATATGATCGTAGTGAACAAGATTGACCTGCTTGACGCGGCAGAAGCTGACGCGCTGACTGCCAAGCTGAAATCAGAGGCCCGCGCAGGCGTGCAGGTCATCAAAGCCTCTATGGGTGTCTTGCCTGTTGATGTGCTCTTGGGCCAAGGGATCGGGGCCGAGGGCGATTTGGCTGCGCGCCATGAAATCCATCACCATCACCACCATGATGATGACGAAGACGACCACGATCATGAACACGAGCATGGCCATGATGAATTCGAAAGCTTCATCGTCACCCGCGGCGAAATCGCCGATCCAGGCGCCTTTGCAGCACAAGTTGCCGATGTGATCCGCGCCAACAACATTCTGCGCCTGAAGGGCTTTGTCGCTGTAGCAGGCAAACCCATGCGCCTGACCCTGCAGGCCGTGGGCCCCCGCGTGGACACCTATTTCGACCAACCCTTTGGCGCTGCGCCCCGCGAAACGCGGCTCGTCGTGATCGGCGAAGCTGGCCTCGACCAAGCCACGATCACCGCCGCACTGCAAGCATGATCATCGTCGCGCGAACAGACCCCCACCCTCCACAGGCCACCGCTTTGCTCAAGCAAAGCCACGCCTTGATGCAAAGCCTGTTCCCGCCCGAGGACAACTTTTACCTCGATATCGACGATCTGGTGGCACCCAACATCCACTTTTTCACCGCACGGATCGGAGGGGATATGCTAGGCACCGGCGCGCTCATGATCAAACCCAACTACGGCGAGGTCAAATCCATGTTCGTGTCCGAATCCGCACGCGGCAAAGGCATCGCCGCCGCCCTGCTCCGCCAGATCGAAGACACCGCCCGCGACGAAGGCCTGCGCATGCTCAAACTCGAAACAGGCAACGTTCTAAAGGCCGCGCACAGGCTCTACGCGCGGCATGGTTTTGTTGAATGCGGTGTCTTCGGCGATTACGCCAGCGCCAAAAGCTCGATCTTCATGGAGAAAGCGCTGTGACCTCAGCCTTTCTTCTTCTCTGCGGCCGCCTTTTTCATGCGCGCCAGCAAAGCGGCCTTGTCTTCACGTGCACCAAAGGGCTTTTTGCCCGATCCATGTGCATTATACTCTTCGTGCTTGGGGGCTTTCTTGCCCATTTTCGGCGCTCCTGCAGCTTTGTAATCCATGATCTCTCTTTCACGTTTGCGCGCGCTTTAGCACGGGGGCAAAACGAATGCACCTGCTAGCAGCAACACCCGGTGCAATCAGCGACGGCAGCGAACCGGTCGATCTGGGACAAACCCCTGCCGATGTGGTGATCATCTCCTCAGCCGACACAGAACTCGCCGCGCTGGCCGAGGCCCGCGCCGAGATGGCAAATCCTCCCGGCTTGCGACTGGCCAATATGATGCATCTGACGCACCCGATGTCGGTCGATTTGCATCTGGATGACTGCGCCACAAAATCAGGACTGGTGATCGCGCGTATTCTGGGTGGCGCAGGCTATTGGAAATACGGTCTCAACCAATACGCTGCCCGTCTGCGCGAAGCGGGCATCCCCTTTGCGGCCCTTCCTGGTGACGACAAACCCGACCCCGAATTGCGCGAACTCTCGACCATCAGCCCGGAAGACTATGACACGCTGTGGTCATACCTTGTCGAAGGCGGCCCCGAAAACACCACCAACCTTCTCGCCTATGCCAAAGCAATGCTGGATGGCGGCGAAAAACCCAATCCGCCGCGGCCGCTTCTGCGCGCAGGCGTCTATTGGCCGGGCGCCGGGATCGCTGATCTGGCTGCAGCACAATCCGGCTGGACAACAGGCGGACCTATCGTGCCGATCATCTTCTACCGCGCGCTGGTCCAAGGCGGCGGCCTCAATCCGATCAACCGTCTGACGCGCAGCCTGGCACGCGCAGCGCTGAACCCGCTGCCCATTTTCGTAGCAAGCCTCAAAGACCCCGTCAGCACCGCCACGCTGAACCGGATTTTCGACGCAGCCCCGCCAGACGTGATCCTCAACTGCACCGCCTTCGCCGTGGGCAGCCCGCATGATGGTGACGACAGCCCCGAAAACCCGCTCCTCAGCAATAACGCCCCCATCTTTCAGG
>CAYZKE010000443.1:0-3130 GCA_964478505.1 uncultured Loktanella sp. | reverse complement strand
GTGATCTCGAAAACGAATGATTCCAAGGTGCTATCCACCACACTTGCGCGGAAAATATCGGCCAGACGAATGGCCTCAATCCGGTGTTCACCGGTGCCGTGCACTTTGAAGAGGGCCAGTTCGCGTTCGACGGACGGCCCTTCAACGGTCAGGTCATTGACCTTATGCACATCCACAAACCGCCCCAGCTGCGCCTTGATCTGAACGATTGTCTGCGGGGTTCCTGTGGTGACAATCGTGATACGCGAGCGGTGCCCCAGATGGTCCACCTCGGCCACGGTCAGGCTGTCGATGTTATAGCCGCGACCCGCGAATAGCCCGATGACGCGCGACAGAACCCCTGGTTCGTTTTCGACAAGAACGGCCAGCGTGTGGCGCTCTTCCTTGTCGGAAAAGGTGGGCCTTAGGTCATAGGCGGAGTGGCTGGTTGAGCCTTTTTTGATTTTTAGCGGTGACATGTGTTTGTCCCTTTAGTCGTTATTTTTCCGGTACACAGGGCGTACACACCCTGTACACAATGCGTGCAGACAGATGTGCTTACACCATCACCGCGCCGTCAGATTTGATTGCGTTGGCCGTATCGGCGTTTTCGCCCAAAAGCATCTCGTTATGGGGTTTGCCTGACGGGATCATCGGGAAGCAGTTTTCGTGCTTTTCCACTAGACAGTCGAACAGGACAGGCCCGTCGTGGTTCAGCATCTCCATGATTGCATCATCCAGATCATCGGGGTCGGAGCAGATGATACCTTTGGCGCCAAATGCCTCGGCCAGTTTCACGAAATCAGGCAGCGATTCTGACCAGCTTGAGGAATACCGCTCACCATGCAGCAACTCCTGCCACTGGCGCACCATGCCCAGACGTTCGTTGTTCAGGATGAACTGTTTGACGGGCAGTTTATACTGCATCGCCGTGCCCAGTTCTTGCATGTTCATCAGCCATGAGGCCTCACCGGCCACGTTGATCACCAGCGCATCAGGGTGGCCCATCTGCACACCAATCGAGGCAGGGAAACCGTAACCCATCGTGCCCAGACCACCGGAAGTCATCCAGCGGTTCGGATCCTCGAAATCAAGGTATTGCGCGGCCCACATCTGGTGCTGGCCCACTTCGGTGCAGATATAGCGGTCGTGGTTCTTTGTCAGCTCTTGCAGGCGCGACAAGGCGTATTGCGGTTTGATAACCTTGCCCTTTTGTTCGAACTTCAGGCAATCCACCTTGCGCCATTCGTTGATCTGGCCCCACCATTTCTGGACCGCTTCCTTGTTGGTCTTGCGACCGCGGGATTTCCAGACATTCAGCAGGTCTTCGAGCACATGGGCCACATCACCCAAAATCGGGATATCGACCTTGATGACCTTGTTGATGGATGACGCGTCGATGTCGATATGCGCCTTGGTCGAACCGGGGCTGAAGGCATCAAGCCGTCCGGTGATCCGGTCGTCAAAACGTGCGCCGATGTTGATCATCAGATCGCAGTCGTGCATCGCCATGTTGGCCTCATAAAGCCCGTGCATGCCCAGCATACCCAGCCAGTTTTCGCCGGATGCGGGATAACAGCCCAGACCCATCAGCGTTGATGTGATCGGGAAACCGGTTTCCGCCACCAGTTCGCGCAGCAGTTGGCTGGCCGCAGGGCCCGAGTTGATGACACCGCCGCCGGTATAGAACACAGGGCGTTTGGCGGTTTCCATCGCCTCGGCCAGTTCGGTGATCATTTCCATGTCACCTTTGACCTGCGGGTTGTAATGGGTCTCGACCTGCCGCGCCTCGGTGTATTTGCCGGTGGCGAACTGCACGTCCTTGGGGATGTCGATCACAACAGGGCCGGGGCGGCCGGACGTGGCGATGTGGAACGCCTCGTGCAGGACCGAAGACAGTTTGTCCGTCTCTTTCACCAGCCAGTTATGTTTCGTGCAGGGGCGTGTGATGCCCACCGTGTCACATTCCTGAAACGCGTCAGAGCCGATCATGAAAGTCGGCACCTGACCTGTCAGCACGATGATCGGAATACTGTCCATCAACGCATCGGTCAGACCGGTCACGGCGTTCGTTGCACCGGGGCCGGAGGTGACCAGCGCCACACCGGGTTTACCAGTGGAACGGGCATAGCCTTCGGCGGCATGAACCGCGCCTTGTTCATGGCGCACCAGCACGTGTTTGATGCTGTTTTGCTGAAAAATCTCGTCATAGATCGGTAGGACGGCACCACCGGGGTATCCAAAGACTGTGTCCACGCCCTGATCAATCAGTGCCTGAACAACCATTTTTGCGCCCGTCATGGTCTTTGTCATCTGTCTCGCGTCCTTCGCGTATCTGGTTTCTTTAGTCACAAAAAAACCCCCGAGTGTGTCGGGGGCGCATGGGATCGTTATGGATTTACCGTTACCGGCCCATGCGCGTGTTTCTCACAATTAGTACGACGTGTGTCATCGGGGTTCCTTTTGCTTGGGCGGACATTAGTGCGCGGGAAAAGGGGGGTCAACCGCCGGAATGGAGAAAATGTCGTTTCGGAGCGGTTTTTTGCAACTTTCTTTCAAAAGGCGTTTTGCAGGGTCAGAGATTGGCCGTCGACAACAGATATGCTGTGTAAGCGAGAAGCATGAGTGTCCCGGTGATCCGCCCCAGTCTGCCGGTCAGCCACAATAGTCCGAGGGTGATTGCGGTCAGGCCCAGCAGGAACGGCATATCAACGGCAACAAAGCGCGCAGCGACAGGGATTGGCGTGACCAATGCCGTTACACCCAGAATGCCCAATATATTGAAAATATTGGACCCGATCACATTGCCGATCGCGATATCCCGTTGCCCGCGGATCACGGCGGTGACGGTGGTTGCCAGTTCGGGCAAAGAGGTGCCGATGGCTACGATGCTCAACCCGATCATCGCCTCGGATACGCCGAAATCGCGGGCGATGATGGTGGCACTTTGCACAAGGTAATGGGCGCCGACCATGAGTGTGACAAGCCCGCCCAGCGTAAACACCACACCGCGCCCCAACGAACCTGCGGGGGTGATTTCATCAGGGATATGTCCGCCGGATTGCAGACTGGTGACCAGGAACACCGCAAGACCTGCGACCAATACCAACCCTTCAATCCGTCCTATTTCGCCGGACCAAAGCACAAGCGG
>CAYZKE010000442.1:0-3135 GCA_964478505.1 uncultured Loktanella sp. | reverse complement strand
AATCAGGTCCTGGCGCAGTTCCATCAACCGTGTGACATAGCGCACCGCATATTCGGCAGCATTCACCCCCAGATCAGGGGCCGATCCATGCCCCTCAACCCCAGAAAAATGCGCGGTGTATTCACAGCACCCTTTATGCCCCTCGATCACCCGCATTTCGGTGGGTTCACCGATAATCGTGATATCGGGGACCAACCCAAGATCGCGCATCACACCGACAAGCGATCGCGCCCCCAAACATCCGGTTTCTTCGTCATAGGTAAAGGCGAAGTGCAAGGGACGCGTCAGCTTGGCCGCATCAACCGTTTCCGCAATGGCCAATGTTGCCGCGATAAAGCCCTTCATGTCGCAGGTGCCGCGCCCGTAAAGCCGCCCTTCACCTTCGTGCAAGACGAAAGGGTCTGTGGCCCAATCCTGATCTGCGACAGGCACGACATCAGAATGCCCTGACAAAAGGATACCACCGCGCGCGTCTGGTCCGAGTGATGCAAAGAGGTTGGCTTTGGTGCCGGTTTCATCGTGATCCAGAAAGACCCGTGCGCCTTGATGCTCCAGATGCCCCGCCAGCCATGTGATCATCGCAAGGTTGCTGTCCGCAGAGACCGTGGGAAAGCCGATAAGATGCTGCAAAATGCTCTGGGCGCGCTGCGTGACGTCCGACACGCGGGGCGAGGAGAGGGGGACGACCACGTGCCCTAGTCCTTGAGGTACATCTTGCGGGGCCGGTCGCAGAAACAGGCCGCCGGTCCGTCCTCGGTAATCAGAATGGATTCTGTAATCTCCAACCCCCAATCCTCCATCCACAGACCCGGCATAAAGTGAAAGGTCATGCCAGGTTCCAGGATCGTCTCATCCTCTTCGCGCAATGATATGGTCCTCTCGCCCCAATCGGGCGGATAGCTAAGCCCGATAGGATAGCCACAACGTGCGCCACGTTCGATGCCTGCGCGTTCCATCGGCGCCGCAAGCGCGAAAGCGATGTCTTGGGCGCGATTGCCAGCGCGGGCCGCATCAAGGCCCGCTTCAAGCCCTTCGACAAGCGCGGCCTCGGCGCGTTTGAGGAAATCGGGCGGCGTGCCAAGGAAAACAGACCTGCAAAACGGGATATGATAGCGGCGATAGCATCCCGCCAGCTCAAAGAACGTGCCTTCACCGCGTTTAAAAGGCGCACCGTTCCACGTCAGATGCGGCGCGGCGGCATCGGAACCAGAGGGCAAAAGCGGCACAATCGCAGGGTAATCGCCCCAATCGTCGCCAACACCGCGGATCACATCGCCATAGATTTCCGCCACCAGATCGTTCTTGCGCATCCCCGGCTCAATGCGTTCGATCACGCCGTCCATGACGTTCTCGGCAATCCGTGCAGCCTTGCGCATAAAGGCGATCTCTTCGTCGGATTTGACCGCACGCTGCCAGTTCACCAAAGCAGTCGCGTCCAGAATTTGCGCGTTGGGCAGGTCCGCACAAAGGGTGGTGTAGGCTTTGGCCGAGAAATAGTAATTGTCCATCTCGACACCGATACGCGCCTTGGCATGGCCCATATCGGTCAAAATGCGCGCGAGGTCCTGCATAGGGTGGCGGACCGTAGATTGCACAAAGTGGTCGGCATAGCCAAAAATCTGGTCGTCCGGCATCCAGACCGTGCGCAGCGCGCCATTGGCATCCTGTCTGCGCCCCCACCAGATTGGATCGGCGTCATGGAAGACGATGACACCTTGGTGGACATAGAAGGACCAGCCGTCATAGCCGGTGATCCACGCCATGTTCGAAGGGTCCTCGATGAACAAAACATCCAATCCGGCAGCAGCCATCGCTGTGCGGGTTTTGGTCAGGCGTCGGGCGTATTCTTTGGCGCTGAACGCAGGATCCGGGTGTGGCATGTGCTGTGGTCCTCTCGCCAAATGCGGGGTGCAACTGGACTTAAGGCTACAGGGGCTGCGGGGACCCGCCTAGCCTTTCGCGACATCACATGGTACGAGAGCGTCACGCGATCGGAGTAAAAGATAATCCCAGCAAAACGGGGGTTTACAAAACGCGATGATTCTCAGCACGGCGTGGGGCGGATTGCCTCATTTACAGCGCTGATAGTGATACAAAACAGGGCTCTGGAGCGCCTCACAGGTCTGCTCAGGAAATCTGCTTGCAAACCGGTTGTGCTTTTACGTTAGTATGTGCCCGACGCAGAGCTAATAAAATGATGCGACAAGAGGGAGCCAGTTTTGGCCGATACACAACAAAACGATTCTTTCGTTGAATTCGAAAGAGTGCAGAAGAGTTATGATGGCGAAGTGCTCGTCGTTAAAGACCTCAACCTTCAAATGCCAAAGGGTGAATTCCTGACGATGCTCGGGCCATCGGGGTCGGGTAAGACGACCTGCCTGATGATGCTCGCCGGCTTTGAAACAGCGACACATGGCGATATCCGGCTTGATGGTAAATCCATCAACGATATCCCACCGCACAAGCGCGGCATCGGCATGGTGTTCCAGAACTATGCACTGTTCCCGCATATGACGATTGGCGAAAACCTCGCCTTTCCGTTGGAAGTCCGCAAAATGGGCAAGTCCGAGCGTGAAGAGAAAGTCAAACGCGCTTTGGACATGGTGGAGATGGGTGCCTTCGGCAACCGCCGTCCGGCCCAGCTTTCGGGTGGCCAGCAACAGCGCGTCGCCTTGGCCCGTGCGCTGGTTTTCGAACCTGAACTGGTGCTGATGGACGAACCGCTTGGCGCGCTGGACAAACAGCTGCGTGAAAAGATGCAATTCGAGATTACCGATCTGGCGCATAACCTTGGGATCACCACGGTTTATGTGACACACGACCAAACCGAAGCGCTGACCATGTCAGACCGTGTTGCCGTGTTCGATGATGGCCGTATTCAGCAGCTCGCTCCGCCAGATGAGCTTTATGAGCAGCCGAAGAACAGCTTCGTGGCCCAGTTCATCGGTGAAAACAACACGCTCAGCGGCGTCGTCACCAAGATTAACAACGAAAAGAATACCTGCGTTGTGAAACTTGATAGCGGCGAAGAAATCGACGCTGTGCCAGTGAACGTCAACGCAGTGGGTGACCGCACAACCGTGTCCATCCGCCCAGAGCGCGTTGAAACCAACAAAGAGCGTTTGTCCGAGGACG
>CAYZKE010000441.1:0-3158 GCA_964478505.1 uncultured Loktanella sp. | reverse complement strand
TGTGCGTTGACGCAGCCGATCCGATCTTGAAACCAAGCCCGAACATCTGGTGCCAACGGCCGATGTTGGCGATCCTGTAGCGCGTGTCGATATCGTCGCGCACCTCGAAAGGCAGCGTGGCATAAACCTCGGGCGGTGCATTGGCTGCGGCCACAAGGGTTGCTGTTGCTGCCTCCTGAACGCTGATCAATTCACCTTGGGTGAATTGATAAAACGGCTTGAAGCGTCCCGGCTCTGCGCCATTGTCGCGCACTTGGGCGAAATAGATTTCCAACTGTGCGGCATCCTCGGGGCTCATCCTGTCCCACGGTTCATGTGACACGGCCCAGATGCTGACCTCATCAACAAAGGCCGAAAAAGCATCCTGATCGCGCCGGATGGTATCGACGGCGGCCTGATAGCTCGGCCCGTATTGCTGGACCCGTTTTTTGGCCTTCTGCAACGTATCCTGGATATCATCGCGCGCCAGACGCACCGACATTGTAAAACGGTAGGCCGTGTCCCAGAACCAGGGCCGCGCGAAATCCGGCAGGGTGGTACGGTAGTTCTGCGGTGAAAGCTCTCCGGCGGCCTGAAATGGCAACAGATCGCCCATGAGTTCGTGGGCGTCATCATCCCTGTTCTGGTTTGTCATAGGCAAAAGCACGAATTCGACAGGCCAGCGGGGGAAGGTGTCGGGGGCTGTTTCGCGGGCATGGCCTTTGACGTAATAGCCCCAGTCCGGCCCGTGATAGATCGGCACCAGATCCGCGGGCGGTTCGGTGGCGGTATTTCCGATCGTTGGCGAATAGATCACCTTGCCCTGACGCGGCCCGTCCGTTGCCGTATTCATAAAGAAAGACAGCGCGCCGTTTTGTGGCATACCGGTCGGCAACAGCGGATCGGGGACTGTATCGAGGTCGATTTGTGCCAGATGATGCATCGCACGTCCGAATTCATCCCGTGGCCAGGGCGTATCCCCCAAGGTGGGCAGACCACCCAGCCAACTGGTCCCGCCGTAATCCACATCAAGATCGGCGCGTTGCATGCGCACCAGTGCGATCCCGGGCGTGCGCTTGAAGGTCTTGCCGCGCAGATCACGGCGGTCAATGTCAGCGGCAATCCGGTCTATTTCGTCGGGGGTCAGTTCAGGCAGGGCGTTCTTCTGGATGATCTCATGGACATGGGCGCGGAAAGCATCACCGGTTTTATGCCCTGCAAGACGCGCGAAAACGATGTAGAGCTCGTCATCCTTCAGGTCTTCGTTCCCATCAACGGTGACCGTCGGGGCAGGGCGTGGCGCAGGGTTGGGCCGCCGCTGCTGCGGGGTACTATTGTCTTTTGGCACTTGGCGGGTCAGGGGCGCTGCCGGTACTTTGACAGCTGGTTTGCGCCGGAACACCCCAAAGGCATAGGCCGCGGCCAAGACAACCGACAAGAGGCTGAGTGCGGTTGAACGCAAATAGGCATCATTCTGAAGATGCGCATAAATCGTCAGGCCAAGCGTGGCGATCCCAAGGATAAGCAGCAGTATCTTGAGAAGCTTCAGGACCATCGCATCGGATCAACCGGGCAGCCGCGATGCATGACTTCCCCGTTCACGGTAGGGCGTGGTGTCGTAATGCGACCTGTAGCATTTGGAAAAATGCGAAGGCGACGCAAACCCACAGGCCAGCGCCACATTGATCACCGTCATATCGGTCTGCATCAACAGGTTACGCGCCTTTTGCAGGCGCAGTTCCATGTAATACCGCTTAGGGCTGCGCGCGAGGTAGCGGCGGAACAGGCGCTCAAGCTGGCGGGTGGACATGCCGACATCTCTGGCAAGGATCGCCGGACTGATCGGGTCTTCGATGTTTTGTTCCATCATCTGGATCACGCGGCTGAGTTTCGGGTGCCGCACGCCGATGCGCGTCGGGATCGACAGGCGCTGTGTGTCCTGATCGGTCCGGATCGCGGAATAGATCTGCAGGTCCGCCACCGCATTGGCCAGTTCCTCACCATGATCATCGGCGATCAGTTTGATCATCAGATCAATCGAGGCCGTGCCACCTGCAGTGGTGATCCGGTTGCCATCGACCACAAAGATCGATTTGGTGAGTTGCACTTCTTCGAACTCTTCGGCGAAGCTGTCCTGATTTTCCCAATGGATCGTGGCCTTCTTGCCGTCTAGCAACCCGGCCTTGGCCAGCGAGTAACCCGCCGTGCAAAGCCCTGCGACCGTCACCCCGCGCCGCGCCTCGCGGCGTAACCAGTTCAGCAGCCGCTTGGTGGTTGCCTTTTGCACGTCAATGCCACCGCAGAGCATGATCGTATCGTCCCGCTCAAGCTCGTCCAGCCCGTGATTGACGCGAAAGACGCAGCCGTTGGAACAGCTGATCTCGTTGCCGTCCTCACTGACAATGATCCACGAATAAAGCTCTTTTCCCGCGGTTCTGTTCGCAATGCGCAGGCTTTCGATTGCCGCCGCAAAGCTGAGCATGGTAAAATCGGCCATCAGCGCGAAGACAAACCGGCGCGGTTTGCCAATATGGTCAACATCGACGATCTGAGGGTCGGTGAGCATCGTTTTCTTTCTGGGTCGTGTATTCAGGTGCAGACATCAACAGGTTTGGCGCCGGTGGACAAGGGAAAAGTCGTCTCGGGAAGGCCGGTTCACGTGGTGCATTTTGCCATTGGCCTGCTGGTATGCACGCGCTATACGCTTCGGGCTGATAACGCTAACCGACCCTATATGGAGCAAGACGATGACTGACTGGCAAAAATCTGACTGGCGCAAAAAGCCCCGGGTCCAGATGCCTGAGTATACCGACGAAGCCGCGCTGAACGCTGTTGAACGTCGTCTTGCAAGCTATCCGCCGCTGGTTTTTGCAGGCGAGGCCCGCAACCTGCGCGCCGAACTCGCCGCCGTCAGTCGTGGTGAGGCCTTCCTTTTGCAAGGCGGTGATTGCGCCGAGAGCTTTGCCGAATTCGGCGCTGATGGCATCCGCGACACCTTCAAGGTGATGCTGCAAATGGCGATGGTCCTGACCTATGGCGCGAAAGTTCCTGTGGTGAAGGTGGGCCGTATGGCGGGCCAGATGGCCAAGCCGCGCTCTGCGCCGACCGAAACAGTGGATGGTGTCGAATTGCCAAGCTACCGTGGCGACATCATCAACGGGTTCGATTTCACGCCCGAA
>CAYZKE010000440.1:0-3167 GCA_964478505.1 uncultured Loktanella sp. | reverse complement strand
AAGGTCAGTATGTTGACGTCTCCGGCACATCTATCGGTAAAGGTTTTGCCGGTGCGATGAAGCGTCACAACTTTGGCGGTTTGCGCGCGACACACGGTGTGTCCGTGTCCCACCGTTCGCACGGTTCAACCGGCCAGTGTCAGGATCCAGGCAAGGTTTTCAAAGGCAAGAAAATGGCCGGCCACATGGGTTCCGCCCGCGTGACCACACAGAACCTGCAAGTCATCAAGACCGATGCTGACCGTGGTGTCATCATGGTCAAAGGCGCCGTTCCCGGCTCCAAGGGTGGCTGGGTCACAATCAAGGATGCGGTTAAGAAACCAACGCCTGAGAACGTGATCTACCCTGCTGGTCTGCAGTCCATGGACGAAGAAGCCAAGCGTCTGGCTGAAGAAGCTGCTGCCGCTGCTGCCGCTGAAGAGGAAGCTGCTGCAAAGGCCGCTGCCGAAGCAGAACAGGCCGCACTGGAAGCTGCTGAAGCCGAAGCCGCAAACGAAGCCCCGGCAGATGATGCCGCCGAGACTGAGGGTGATAAAAATGAAGGCTGATGCAATCAAACTGGACGGTAAAGCCGCTGGTTCCGTCGAACTGAACGACGAAATCTTTGGTCTTGAGCCACGCAAGGACATCTTGCACCGCGTCGTTCGCTGGCAGCGCAACAAGGCAATGGCAGGTACACACGATGTGCTGGGTCGTTCCGAAGTGAGCTATTCCACCAAGAAGATCTATCGCCAAAAGGGCACCGGTGGCGCACGTCACGGCTCTCGTGGCGCGCCGATCTTCCGCTCTGGTGGTATCTACAAGGGTCCAACCCCACGTAGCCACGCGCATGATCTGACGAAGAAGTTCCGCAAGCTTGGTCTCAAGCACGCGCTGTCCGCGAAAGTGGCCGCAGGCGAGCTGGTGATCGTTGACACCATCGACGTCAAAGACGCCAAGACCGGTGCGCTGGCCAAAATGGTCGGCAATCTGGGCTGGAAGCGCGCGCTGATCATCGACGGTGCCGAAGTGAACGCAAACTTCGCCAAGGCCGCCGCCAACATCACAACCATTAACGTTCTGCCATCCATGGGCGCGAACGTTTACGACATCCTCAAGTCGGACACACTCGTCCTGACCAAAGCAGGTGTCGAAGCTCTGGAGGCCCGTTTGTCATGAACGCCAAGGCAGAACACTACGACGTGATCCGCAAGCCGATCATCACCGAGAAAGCAACGATGGCTTCTGAAGCCAATGCCGTTGTTTTCGAAGTGGCAATCGACGCGAACAAACCGATGATCAAGGAAGCCGTTGAAAGCCTCTTTGGTGTAAAGGTCAAAGCGGTCAACACATCGATCACCAAAGGTAAAGTGAAGCGCTTCCGCGGCTCGCTGGGCACACGCAAAGACGTGAAAAAAGCCTATGTGACGCTCGAAGAGGGCAACACGATTGACGTGAGCACCGGTCTGTAATCAGGTTGGTATAGAATTGAGAAAGGCCTCTGTGAAAACGGAGGCCTTTTTTCTTGGGCAGGACATTTGCCCAAGGCGCGTCCGTCTGCCCTTGATGTCTGGTACTTTATGCCAGCGGCCTTGCTCCAAGGATGCGATCCGCCCGACGCTTTCAAAGAGCCAACCCGCTGGAACGGGCAGGCTCTCGCCCGGCGCCTACGGCACGTTTCTCGCGCGAAGAGCAAGGCGGCAATAGTTCAAGCCCATTTGGTCAATTTGGCAAAGATGATTAACAACACTATATTCTTCAGGTTGAATAATTACCATTAAATGCAATTTTTTGGAGAATTCGATATGGCTGGGACTTTTGCTGACCTCATAGCAGGTCTATCGCTGGATGATGTGACTTTGGACGAAGATGGGCGCGTAGTCATTTTGAATGCAGAAGCTCGCAGTAGGTTAACAGGTGCCAAAAGTCTACGCGAAGCTGGCGAAATCTCACCTCAGTGGGGCAACTACAAATGCAACGAAGGCTGTAAACCAAGTTGAGCGTTGCATCAGAGCAAGATGTCTTAGATTCATTTGATGATCAAAAGCTTCATCTAATTCTGTTTCCTACAGAACGATGCAATCTTAGATGTACTTATTGTTACGAAAATTTTGATCATGGGCGTATGTCCGAAGAAACCGTATTTGCCGTTAAGCGTCTGATCGAACGTCGCAGTCACCAACTGAGGAGTTTGCACATTAGCTGGTTCGGTGGTGAGCCTCTTGCAGCACCGGATATTGTTTTAGATATCAATCGTTTTGCGGGCAATAGAGCTTTCAATTTTAGTTCGGATATAACGACAAACGCTACGCTCATTCGTGGCACGATGGCATCGGATTTGTTGAGATGCGGGCTGAATGCGTTTCAAATTACTCTGGACGGAGACAAGTTAGCTCACGACCAGACCCGTATATCAAAAGATGGAACAGGTTCGTTCGATGATGTAAAAGCTGGCATCAGTAGTTTGCTTAATGCCGGTGTAGTCGACATGGAAATCAGCCTTCGTATCCATGTAACTAAGCGGAACAGTCCCGGAATTATGGCATTACTGGACAATGAAAAATTTGGTCAGGAAGTACTGGCGGACAAGAGAGTAAACGTTGCATTTAAGGCGGTTGAGAAGTTGAGCGATTTTGAACAGGCGCCTGGTCTGGTGTTGAAACATTGTGACGGTTTGGTTTCAATTCGACGCCTTAGGCGAGAACTAGAAATTAGATACCCAAATCAAATAACATCAAATACCAGAGAGCGTGCTGTGGAACAAAATTATATCTGTTACGCTTCAAAGCCAAACAGTCTAGCAATACGGTCCAACGGATCGATAGCAAAATGCACGGTCGCTCTCTACGATGAGCGTAACTCCATTGGCCGTTTGAACAATGATGGGACCGTCAGTATCCGGCCAGACAAACTCCGACACTGGCTCAGAGGTTGGCAGAAAGGTGGTGAAAGTGCTCTATCATGCCCGCAATACGCATCGTGAATGAAGTCGGAATACTCTACTACTGATTAAGACTTGGGAATGACATGCTCACCACAGGGTATGAGCAACGAAATTCATTACCGCGCTATAGACACCCACACCCCTCCCCGCTATACGCCCTCAATCACCTGACCTCGGGATTCGTTTCGGGGTCTTTGTGGTATTACGGAAAGCCGGGGAGAACCCCGGCCTACGTAGGTCGGGG
>CAYZKE010000439.1:0-3183 GCA_964478505.1 uncultured Loktanella sp. | reverse complement strand
ATGCGACGTCAAAACGTGGTTCAGGCGATCGCCACATCTTCGTCCTCCTCGGTCGTACCGTCTGACCAGTTGAATGACTTGTCGCAAAGGGCGACAAACCGCAGCACAGTTTCGCCGATGCGGATGATATCACCCGTTTTCAGCGTTTCGTTGCTGATCAATGGCTTGTCGTTCAGGCGTACGATATTCGACTTGCCGCCATGACCGAGCAAGAATTCTTTGGTGTCGGCATCATAGACGATCGCGGCGTGGTTCGTGCGCGAGATCGAGTTGTCACCGAAATCAAGCTGGATAGCCTGGTCTTCGCCACGGCCAATCTGCGACATGCCCGCCATCAGAGAAAAGCTTTCGCCGCGGCCTGGGCCTTCGGCAACAACGATCCAGCCGACAGGGAAACGTACGCTCTTGGTCGGTGCGGCCTTTTGGGCGTCATTGAACAGATCAACGACATCACCATCGGATTTATCAAACCCGATCAGGCGTGTTTTCGTCCGGCGCGACCGTGCCGGCGACCGTGCCGCTGCCGCAGAGGCAATCGCCGGTTCTGCCACAGGTGCAGCGACGGGGCGTGCAGGTGGAATCGGGGCGGTCGGTTCAGGAAGGGCCGTTGATGTCCCGTCATCCTCAAGATCCCAGATATTCACAGCAGCCGCAGGTGTTGGCGCGGCAGGTGCAGCGGGTGCTGGCTCTGCTGTGACAACCCGCACATCGGCTGCGGCTTCGGTGGGAACATTGATTGGCGTAGCAGCTGGTGGCTGGCCCAGAGGTCCGGCCTCATCAACCATTGATCCGATCGTATCGCGATAGGATTGCTCAAGCGATTCGACGGAACTTGCACGCCGCGTGCTTGTCTCACTACGCTTCTTTCCAAGTAGATCACGAATGAATTTCATTTTAACTACCTTCCAATTTACTCACGCCATGTGGTCCTGACGGCCCACGTCGACGTAATTTACTCTGCCGCGTCCGTTGCGGTATGCGAGGCGACCCAAAGGCCACCGTCGCGCTGCACTGCGAAACTGAATTGTTCCGTTCCGTTTGCGAATTCGCGCTCAAAGATGTTCATAATCGAGTCGCGTTGATCAATCGTTTCGCCGGTCGAAATGTAGGAGGTGATAACATCGCCTACTTCCAGGCCACCCGGTTCGCTTTGATCAAGTGCAACAACGGATGTTGTCCAGCCTGTGCCAGAGAACGCAGTCTGGAATGCTGTTCCATCCGCCAACGTGACGTTCTGCACGACCGGGACAACCCAGCTATACTGCACGAAATCACCGGTGGATGGCTTGATTGTGTTGAAAGCCACAGGAATAGTCGGCGCCACATCAGCATCGCCGATTTGCTGGCGGAGTGCTTCTGGGATGTCAGAGATTGCATCAATGTCGACGCCATTCACCGCCACGATCACAAGGCCAGGTTCAACCCAGACAGGAGAGATCGGGCCGGCCTCGGCCACAATGTTTGATTGCTCGCCAGCCGCTGTGAAGGGCAACTGGACAGTCCATGACCCTGTCACCGGAGCTACCACAGGTGGCAGCTCGTTTCCGGGTGTGACGGCGGAAATTTCGACAGCTGGACCGGAGCCGATGTTTTCGATGTTGTCTGGCGTTGTCGGCAGTGCGACCGACGCAATTTCGGAATCTTCCACAGGACGATTTGCAGACGCGGTTGGCAAAACATCACCCGACACAGGCTGATCAGCCGCGGGCTGTGGCGTCGCAACAGGCTCGGGCAGTGGCTCTGTTGCGGGCAGGGCGGCGATTTCAACGCTTTCGGGACGTGTGGCCGGACGGACGGCTGGTGTCGGTGCATCTGCCACGGCAGGTGTATCGACCACAGCAGGCGGTACGATCGACGCTTCTTCTGCCGCAGGCTCTTGTGTGATCTCAGGGGTCTGCCCCGTAGCGATCGAAGCGGCCAATTCTTCTGCAACGGAAGGTGCAGGTGCCTCAGCGCTTGGCGCAACAAAAGCGGGTGCCTCGGCCACGACAGGATCCGAAGCGGCTTCAGGTGCCGGAGTAGTTGTAAAGAGAGGCGCAGCAGGTGCTTCTGTGACAACAGGTGCTTCAACCGCGGCAGGTGCCGTTGCGACAGCAGGCTCTTGTGTTGCAACAGGTGCATCTTCGCCGCCGGTCATCGTCATCACGCCGACACCAACCAAAAGGGCGACTGCAGCAGCAGAACCCAGCAACAAAGGCATGTTGGACTTCTTCGCTGATGCAGCGGCCACCGGGGCATCTTTAGATGTTTTTTGCGCCTCGGTCGCAGTTGTCGCGCCAACCTTGAGCGGCGTTACATTGCTGTGCCCGCCGTCCATGATCTCCAGCCACTCCCGCGCGGATTGGACGCGGTCTTTTGGCAGGACGGCAAGGGCTTTGTCGATCGCCGTCAGGAACGAAGGCTCATATTCATCAAAGCGGCCTGCGAGCGGCACGTATGGATCGGCTTCGCCAGAGGCGATTGCGGCCAAACGGGCCTGCGAATTTGGTGGGACATCACCGTTGATGAGGTGATAGAAAGACGCGCCCAAGGCATAAAGGTCGCTGCTCGGGCTCTGGTCCGAACCTGCGATATAAAATTCCTGCGGGGAGTAGCCGTCTTTGACAACGCGCAGCGCTGACAGCACACGGCTTTGCTTGGTGGCTTCTTCGCGGGCCGCGCCAAAGTCGATCAAAACAGGGTGGAATTCCTTGTTGATCAGAATGTTGTCCGGCGAAATATCGCGGTGCAGGATGCCTTGGTCGTGGATAAAGCCAACCGCACCCAACACTTCTTTCAGAATAGATTTAATCTGTGTTGAATTCAGACCGTGGTTGGGATCCTCGATTGTATCCAGAAGATCGCGGCCGGTCACAAAGTCCAGCGCCATGTAGGCAGTTTCGTTGTCCTCGAAAACCTGATGCACGCCGACGATATTCGGATGGTCCAGCTTGGCCAGGCTGCGGGCCTCCTGGACGAAGAGGCGGACAATTGATTTCAGTTCATTCTGGTGCGCACGCGAACGGGCCTGAACCACGTAGCGGCTGCGACGGCAGAATGCGCCTGGGAAACACTCTTTGATAACGACCTTACGATCGAGGCTATCCTTCGCCAAATACGTGATGCCGAAACCGCCGGCATTCAGAAAGCTCTCAATCGTATACTGTCCGTGCATCAACTTTGTGCCCGGTTTCAGCTCATCAA
>CAYZKE010000438.1:0-3184 GCA_964478505.1 uncultured Loktanella sp. | reverse complement strand
GAGACTGTCAAGCCGATGAATTCTCTCGCCGCGTCCGTCCTGCCACATAGTGAAAACACACGGCTCAAACTCATGAGATAGCCATAACCACTCTTAACCGCATAAGGACGTAGTTTACTAATGAAAGTCCTATACGTTCCTGTAAAACCTAGTGCCTGTGCAATATTGAAAGCTTCCTCACCTTTCGTCAATATTCCTAGATAAACCGCCGCCTCCTCTGCTGACCATGGCATTAATTTCTCAGCGCTATTAAGAATTTCGACAATTGCAGGAGCGTCGAGCGTCGGAGCTTTGCCGTCGGAAATTTGGACGCTAAAATTAGAAATGTAAGCAGGACTTTCTACTCGTTCATGCCATTCGGTTTCCAACCCAAGACTGCCACTGAGTGCTGCCGCAAGCTTTGCAGGATGAATTCTGGTTGCCAAATGCTTACGATTCGGTGATCTTTTCCAAATATCTAATATGGTTTCAGAAGAATTTTCATTTTGCCCTTCCAGCTCAACTCCCACGTTTTTCAAATAGCCCACTTCTTCACCAACGTCGGTAGCAATGAACCCATCAATAACTGTCGGATCAATTTTGATTGTATTCGGTGAGCTTGGACTGGGCACACCAACCATCCGCTCTGTGGCCGGACTAAAAACGACTGCCGAAGCCGCGAGCGTGGCATCTTTCATTTCCGCCTCATCCTGTAATTGTATATGAACTAAATGAGCTAATAGTCTTTCGAATAACTCTAAGCGGCGCTTCACATTGGGCTCTTGTGACCCTAGACCACTAATAAAATCGCCGAGCCGTTCACTGACTTTTCTGGTTCTTACGTCTTTGATATCGATCCAACGTTCTCGAACTCGCAATCGGGCTAGAACGCCTACTTTCTTTCCACGATCGTTTGGCGTTACTCTTACAGAAATACTCTCATCGATAATTCGCCCCAATAGCTCTCTTTTGAAATCCGGCAAATAGCCAATCTGAATTACTTCAGCCGATTGCAATCGCCATGGCAATAATTCTTGTTGTGCCGTAAAACTATTTGCGGTCGCATGTTTCGCACTGGCAGCGATTTCACCCTTGAAACCAGTAGGTACAGCTTTGCTTAAGTCAACCGCTGCCGAAGAGTCTATGGACTTACTATCTTCGTATCCTGCCGTTTCCCATTGGTTTCCGGTCCAAGCATCGGTATGCTCACTCGCCAATGCATGAAGACCACAGTTAACAGGATCCAAAACTATCTCTGCTTTCCGGATACAAATCTCGACTTCAAATTTATCATCTCCTGATTCCAGCAGAACATACTCGGAGCCAAATGCCGCAGATAGCCTGAGGTCAAAAAAGTCGTTTGGATTGTTCGCATCCGTTCTGATTGTCACACTCGCAATGTGCGGGTCGAGAGGTGCTGGGACTTTTAACTTTGTTTCGAGTTCTAATGAGAAGTCGCTGTTCTTTGACAATTCTTCTAATCCTAATCTTTGTTCCTTACACTCAACTTTAAAGAAGTTATATCGTCAACGTACATATCACTATAACGTTTTTCAGAAGGAATATCGTAAACCAAATTGCAGCGGATGACACACTAAGATCAAATGCACATAAATCGCCCGGTTGATGCCGCGTTAATCGTCCGCCCAGCCGTGGATCAGATTTTCGCGCATCAGTCGTTGCGCCAAGGTGCCCCGCGCGACGGAAATCTGCGCGAGGTACTGCGCCTTTTGCTGCGCATAGTCGCGTGCCGCATCAACAGCTTGCTGCGTTGAAACAGACGCAAAACGGATTTTCTGCCCCGCCCGAAGCTGGGTCAGCCTGTCTGTGTCGCATGAAATCACGGTCGCTATTTTCGGATAGCCGCCCGTGGTTTGATGATCGGCCAACAGCACCGTTGGCACACCGTCGCCAGAGACCTGAATTGACCCACGGACAATTGGCTCTGACGGAATAGAGAGCGCGCGCTCCATCCCGAGGGCCGGTCCGTTCAGCCGCATCCCCATCCTGTCGTAGGCATCGGACACGGCGAATTGTTCGTTCAACAGATGCTCGATTGCGTCTGCCGTAAAATACTGGTCCTGCGGCCCCAGAACGACGCGCATCGCCCCGTCAGAGACGAAGTCGGGGTGTGCAATCTCGCCCACCCGTTCTTCGCGCACGGCTACATCTGCCACAACCAGCGTCTGCCCGCCTTGCACAACACCCCCACCAAAGCCTGAGGACGCATGGGTGGCTTTGCTGCCAAGCCATGTTTCGGACGCCAGATCACCCGCGAAAGCCAGATAGGCCCAACTGCCTGCCTTGCCTGCACGGATTGCCAGCTTCTCGCCTTTGCCGACTGTCAGGATGGTCCAAGAACTGGTCTTCTGCCCCGCGTGTTCAGCGACGAAATCGCCGCCAGTGATCGCCACGGTCACGGCACCCTCGTTGCATTGCAGCATCAGACCACCAAGGGAAATCTCGATCGCGCTGCCCCCCGGCTTATTGCCCAAAGCGGCATGTGCCGCAGCAAAAGCAAGACGGTCCATCGGGCCAGAGGCCGCAACACCGTAGCGCATATTTCCTGGACGCCCTGAATCCTGAAATGTGACCAAAGGACCGGCGAATGAAACTGAAAACTTAGCGCTCGCCATCAGCCGAATCCTTGCAAAGTGCCTCATAGGTTTTCAGATCGACGCGCTCAAACACCACGCAATCACCCACATCAAAAAGGAACGGATGGTCGGGGTTACCGGTGAAAATAGGCGTCGGAGACCGCCCGATGATCGACCAGCCCGTTGGCATCGTCAGCGTGGTAATCAGGCATTGTGGCCCCGCGATAATCACGCTGCCTGCGGGCACGCCGCGCACGGGGGCAGGCTTGCGCGGCACTTGGATCGCCTCTGGCACGCCGGAAAGATAGGCATATCCGGGCGAAAATCCGTACATCAAAACATGGAAATCCCCCGCAAGATGCGCATTGATCACCGCCTCTTGGGACAGCCCTGTTGCCAGTGCGACCGCTTTCAGGTCAGCTGCGAAAGGGCCCTCGTAGCAGACCTGAACATGTCGTTCGATACCAATGATCTTCTGGCTTTCCAGACCTTCAAGCTGTGTCCGCAGATGGCTTTCAACGGCACCGTGATCCGTCTTGATCGGGTCAAACGACACCAAAAGATTGACTAGCGCAGGCACCGTTTCAATCACGCCATCCGGCACATCT
>CAYZKE010000437.1:0-3210 GCA_964478505.1 uncultured Loktanella sp. | reverse complement strand
TTGGACATCAAAATGCCACGGATGGACGGAATGGATTTGTTGCAAAGGCTGCGACAAAAAACCTCCATGCCCGTTATTTTCCTGACTTCCAAGGACGATGAGATCGACGAAGTGCTTGGTTTGCGCATGGGGGCTGACGATTACGTAAAAAAGCCATTTTCTCAGCGTTTACTTGTTGAACGAATCCGCGCGCTCTTGCGCAGACAAGACGCGATTGCGGGTGAAGAGATTGAGGAAACCGAAGACACCAAAGTGATGGTCCGCGGTGAGTTGGTGATGGATCCGCTCCGTCACGCAGTGAAATGGAAAGGGAGAGACGTATCCCTAACGGTGACGGAATTCTTGTTGTTGCAGGCGCTTGCCCAGCGGCCCGGCTTTGTCAAAAGCCGCGATCAGCTGATGGATGTGGCCTATGATGACCAAGTTTACGTGGACGATCGTACGATCGACAGCCACATCAAACGGCTGCGGAAAAAGATGCGCAACACAGATGACGAGTTCTCTGCGATCGAGACCCTTTACGGAATCGGGTACCGCTACAACGAAGAGTAAGCCATGACGGCTTCGCCCAAAATTGACGTACGCGACCTCAAGTCCGTGCGCGCAGCGGCGCGTACGCCTGATCTTGTGCTCGGCGATGATTGGGTCGATCCGGACTTTGTCACCGAAGAGATCGAAGTTGACGAGATTCCGGGCGGGCGTTTGTTCGCACTGCGGCGGTCGCCTATCGCACGCAAGATTATCACCTTCAACCTGATTGCTTTGATCATGCTGATTTCCGGCGTGCTCTACCTCAGCCCCTCGCGTGACAGCCTTGCATTTCAGCGTGCCAATGGGCTGGTCAATGAAGCGCAGCTGATTGCCGATGTTTTTGAAGGGCAATTGCCAAGAATAGCACCAGTGAACCTCGTCACGGCAGACGGGATCAATCCGACAGCCACCTTGGAGGGGTTGAATCTGCGAGGCGGTGTCGAGGTTTCAGTTTTCGCACCAGATACGACCCTGGTGGCCCGCGCCAGTGGCAGCCTCAATCAAGAACAGATTGCCGAGTTGGAAGCGCAAACTGGCGGGACGTTCATTCTTGATTTCCTTGTTTCGGTTTGGGACGGGCTGATCAGTCTTGGATCGTTCGGGCAGGAAGATGTCAGCGAGCAGGACGCGCTTGTTCGGCTGTCTCAAGAGAATGTACGCGATGCGATCCTGAACGGCACCCAATTGGAAGCAACACAAATCAACGGGGCGACAACCTTTATCGTCACAACGCCCATCATGCGTAATGATGTGGCCGTCGGGGTAATTGCCGTCACAACTGCCGCTGGTGAGGTTGATAGCCTTGTCCGTCGCGAACGCGAGCAATTCCTGCGCCTGTTCTTTGTGGGTATTCTGGTCAGTGTCGGTCTCAGTCTGGTTCTTGCCTCGACCATCGCCAATCCACTGGCACAACTGGCCACTGCCGCAGAGGCAAGTCAGGAAAAGAATGCACGCAAGATGTCGCCCGGCCGTGTGCGCATTCCTGATCTGAGCGGGCGCCCTGACGAAATCGGCCGTTTGTCCGCGGCCCTCCGCAGCATGGTGTCGGCCCTTTATGAACGGATCGAGGGAAACGAGCAATTTGCCGCAGATGTGGCGCATGAGATCAAGAACCCCTTGGCCTCGTTACGCTCAGCTGTGGGGACGATGCGCGTGGCCAAACGCGACGACCAGCGCGAGCGTCTGCTGGAAGTGATCGAACACGATGTGAAGCGTTTGGACAGGCTTGTCAGCGATATCTCGAACGCGTCGCGGCTCGACAGTGAACTTGTGAAGGAAGAGGAAGAGTCCTTTGATCTGATCAAGATGTTGGGCAATATCGGTGAGTTTCTTGGCAAGGACGCCCAGCTTCGCGGCGTTGATTTCGTGACTGACCTGCCCGAAGGTACGCTGATGGTGCAGGGCCTCGAAGGGCGTATGGCGCAGGTATTCGTCAACCTGATCACAAATGCGATTTCGTTCTGTGACAAAGGCGATGCAATCCGCATCTGGGCGCGCACCCGTCAGAATCGTGTGCTGGTGGTGGTCGAAGATACTGGTCCCGGTATTCCTGATGATGCGTTGACTAAGATTTTCCAACGTTTTTATTCCGAGCGCCCCGAAGGACAGTTCGGCAACAACTCCGGCCTTGGTCTGGCGATCTCCAAGCAGATCGTTGAAGCCCATGGCGGCGCAATCTGGGCCGAGAATATCCGACCAACCGATGCCGATCCCACGTCAGAGCCACTGGGTGCCCGTTTTGTTGTTGGCCTGCCAATCTAGGGGCATCCGTTATGGCAGCATCCGATACCCTGCACGCGACCTGTGTGGCATGGGCCGATCGCGCCGTCGTTATCATGGGGAAATCCGGGTCGGGTAAATCTGCCTTGGGCCTTCAGCTTATGGCGCTGGGCTGTAAATTGGTCGCGGATGACGGTGTGCGCCTCATGTCGGAGGACGGTGGTGTGTTCGCGCAGGCACCGGACACCATCAGAGGGCTGATAGAATCACGCGGTATCGGCATCTTGAATGCAGAGGTGCAGAGCCGCGCAAGGGTTGTCTTGGTGGTAGACCTTGATCAATCCGAACCGGCGCGCCTGCCCGAGGCGCGGTTTTTTGAACTACTGGGACATAATCTCCCCTTGATCTACCGCGTGGACGCGCCACACTTTGCCTCAGCAATTTTACAAATTCTGAAATCCGGTTGGAGTGATCGATGACCAAGACGGGTGAAGCCCCGCAGGATCAGGCCCCTAGCGTGGTCTTGGTCACCGGTCCGTCCGGTGCCGGGCGCTCGACGGCTATCAGGGCGCTTGAGGACTTGGGATATGAGGTCATCGACAACCTGCCTTTGTCGCTCTTGCCGCGCTTGCTGGATGGTCCGCCGCCCGTGCGTCCGCTGGCTTTGGGTATTGATGTCCGCAACCGTGATTTCAGCATCAGTGCGTTGATCGACACGATTGACCGGCTGACAGGCAAGGGGCAGTTTCCGGCGCAGGTTCTCTATATGGATGCCAATGAGGAAGAGCTTGTGCGCCGCTATTCCGAGACGCGGCGGCGGCATCCTTTGGCCCCGGGTGGTCCGCCGCTTGCCGGTATTCAGGCAGAGCGGGACCTCTTGGTCCCTATTCGTGCGCGCGCCGATGTGCTGATTGATACGACGGGGATGTCGCCCCATGACGCGAAGGCTGAGGTTGAGCG
>CAYZKE010000436.1:0-3214 GCA_964478505.1 uncultured Loktanella sp. | reverse complement strand
ATGCAAAGGCGCTGCTGTTGACCGCCGGACAGGCCCGTGCCGGGCTTATCAAGACGATCCTTGGCCTCTTCCCAAAGGGCGGCCTTGCGCAGGGATTTTTCGACAATCTCGTCCAGATCGGCCTTGTTGCGGGCCAGACCGTGGATTTTGGGGCCGTAAGCCACGTTATCATAGATCGACTTCGGGAACGGGTTCGGCTTTTGAAACACCATGCCGACCTTGGCGCGCAGCTGTACGGGATCAACGCGCGGGTCATAAATGTCTTCGCCATCAATCAGGATATCGCCCATAACGCGCGCGGTATCGATCGTGTCGTTCATCCGGTTGATACAGCGCAGGAACGTGGATTTACCACAACCTGACGGACCGATAAATGCGGTGACAGTGTTGTCGGCGATCTCGACACTGACATCTTTGATGGCATGTGTTTCGCCGTAATAGACTTGTACGCCGCGGGCGCTGATCTTGGAATCTTGCATCGTGCTCATCTTTCGGTCCACTGGTATCATATCTTTCATATCTGGGCTCCTACCAACGGCGCTCGAATTTGCGGCGCAGGATGATTGCGATGATGTTCATGGTCAGCAGGAAGATCATCAAGATGATAATCCCACCCCATGCCTTTTCAAAGAAGGCTTCGTCCGACCGCGCAGCCCAGGTGTAAATCTGCGCGGGCATCGCCGAGTTCGGATCAAGCAGGCCCGAGGCAATACCATCAGGATATTCGCGGGCAACATAGCCCACCATCCCGATGAGCAGGAGCGGCGCGGTTTCACCCAAAGCTTGCGCAAGACCAATAATCGTGCCTGTCAGGATACCGGGCATCGCCAGCGGCAGCACATGGTGAAAGACCGATTGCATCTTGGACGCCCCTACCCCCAGTGCCGCATCGCGGATGGACGGCGGGACAGACTTTAACGAGGCGCGCGTCGAGATCACGATTGTCGGCAACGTCATTAGCGTCAGCACAAGGCCGCCGACCAGTGGCGCGGACTGTGGCAGGTGCGCAAACTGGATAAACACCGCAAGACCGAGAATACCGAAGACGATAGAGGGCACCGCCGCAAGGTTCGAGATATTCACCTCGATCAAATCGGTCCACCGGTTCTTGGGCGCGAATTCTTCCAGATAGATCGATGCGGCCACCCCGATGGGCAGTGACAACAGCAGCACGATCAGCATCATGAAGAACGACCCGATGACCGAGACGCCGATCCCCGCACCACCGGGGTTATCAACGCCGGTGTCGGTCCCTGTAATGAAGTTCCAGTCAAACGCGGACCCGATGATCCCTGCATCCACCATCGCATCAACCACATCAAGATCCGCGGCTTCGAGGAAACGCCCGTCGACAACCATGTCGCGGGTCAGTTTACCCTGCAGATAGCGTTCGACACGGCTGGCCGCGGAGAGTTCGAACATGACAGGCTGTCCGATCTGGTCCGGGTTCTCACGGTAGAATTCGCGCAGGTTGCCGCCAACTTTCCCTAAAAGACGCTCAATCGTGTCGGCATCGAAGGCAACATCAAGACCATCCTGCTGAAATGTCTCGGTAATATTGGTGACGAAAATATCGGTATAGGCCGCCGTCTTGAGCATCTTGCTCTCGGCTTCGTCGAACTGCTCTTGCGTCAGAGTGAATTCGACATTCACGACGGTATGCGTGAAGGCCGGAATACCGTTGCGCAGGATCGAGAACGTCAGAAAGATCAGGAACGCCAGACCAAAGGTGATGGCCACAATGCCATACATCTTGAAACGCGCCTCAGCCGCGTTCCGTTTCTTCATCAACGGGCTTTCTGACAGGAGTGAGCCGTGCCCCGTCTGCGCAGGTGCTTTCTCGGGCATATCTGTGGCGGCGTCGGTCATTCGTACTGCTCCCGGTACTTGCGGACGATGTAGAGGGCAAAAATATTCAAGCCGAGTGTGACGACAAACAGGCTGATCCCGAGGGCAAAGGCCACCAAAGCCACTGGCGAGGAAAAGTCACTATCGCCCGTCAACTGGCTCACGATCTTGGCGGTCACCGTCGTCATTGCGTCAAACGGGTTCAGCGACAGCCGTGCCGCAGCACCCGCGCCCAGAACCACAATCATTGTCTCGCCAATCGCACGCGAGGCCGCCAGCAGGATCGCACCCACAATACCAGGCAATGCGGCAGGCAGGATCACCTTGCGCACTGTTTCGGAATGGGTGGCACCAAGGCCCAGCGATCCGTCACGCATCGCTTGTGGCACAGCATTGATGATGTCGTCTGACAACGAACTCACAAACGGGATCAGCATCATGCCCATGACCAAACCAGCGGTCATCACGGCGGTGCCGCCTGACATCCATGTCACGCCAAGCGCACCGCCTTCACCAAAGACCCCGACAAGAAGCGGCCCGACCGTCAAAAGCGCGAAGAGACCGTAAACAATCGTCGGGATCCCGGCGAGCACCTCAAGCATCGGCTTGGCGACCGCGCGCACCGATTTGGACGCATATTCGGACAGGTAGATGGCAGAGAACAGGCCGATCGGTACTGCAACCAGCAAAGCAATAAACGAGATATAGAGCGTACCCCAGAGCAGCGGCAGAATACCCAGTTGCGACGACTGGCCGCGCCCGGAGAAACTGGGCGACCAATTCAGACCAAAGAAAAAGTCGGCGGCCGGATAGAGCTTGAAGAACTCGTAGGTGTTGAAGATCAGCGAAAAGACGATGCCGACTGTTGTCAGGATCGCGATAGATGCGGCCAAAATCAGGACGCTCAGGACACCTTTTTCCACAACATTGCGCGCCCGGTAATCCCGTGTGATCAAGCGCCATGTCAGGGCAAGCCCACCGATGGATATCGCGATCACCACAAGGGTCTTGAGCCAGTTCCCTGCCCAGGCCATTTCACGGTAGCGCTGTGCGGCCTGCAGCGTTTCGGATGTCACTCCGGAACCAAGTGCAACGCCGACTTCGGCAAGCCGCTCGCGCACATCGGTGAATTCGGTACGCATATCTGCCGCAGTCTCTTCGGTCATGGCCCCTTCGGCCACAGCCACATCAAGCCCTTCGGCGACGCGACGCACATCCGACATGATCAAACCGAGCGAGCTGCCCTCAGCGATTGCCTCTTGGTCAATCATTCCGGAAACTGTGTTGTTGATTACGAATGGCTGCACAATCAGCCAAACCGCCAGAGCAATACCGGCAGGCACAATCGCGTTCAGGGCCGTGTTGG
>CAYZKE010000435.1:0-3219 GCA_964478505.1 uncultured Loktanella sp. | reverse complement strand
TATTCTTTAGAAAGGAACGACGATCCATATAGTTTTCTCCCAGTTGTAACTCTGTCCGGCTCCTCCCAGAGCACGAACCCGTATAAGGTGGAGGCATCCTAGCGCCGCAGATTGAAAGTTAAAGCATTACATTCATGCAAATGGCAAAAATTGTTATTTTTTTTGACCAATCTTTACGCAAATTCTGACTGCGGATACGCCAGAACACGTTAAACGGGCAAAGGCTGTGCGTTTATTGCGTGCAGGCGGTGCGGATCGCAACAATATCACATGGGCGTTCAGGCATGGGTCCCAGCCTGCGCATGATGTCTGCCTGCCACAGCACACATGAAAACGCCCGCTGCGAACAAGCAACGGGCGCTTCCACCTCGGGAGGGAACTTGGTTTAGTTTTCGACGGTCTGTTGGATGCTTTCACGCACAATGTTGAACCACTCACCCGATAGGCGCAGCTGTTCCAGACCAGCGTTGATGATCGGCAGCGCTTCGTTGGCGAAAGCGTTGTCTTTTGAGACAAAGATGTGCGACGACACGGCGCCGCGCAGCGGTTCCAGTGTGGCAACAGCGTCTTCCATACCGGCAGAGCGGATGTCCTCTTCGGCAGGCAGCGCGTCATAGGTAACAATATCGACTTCGCCGTTCTGCAAAAGCTGGAAGCAGCCGTTTTGCGCCACTGTTGTCACATAGGTGATGTTCGGCTCGACAAGCTGCGCCGCCTCAAGATCGAAGGTGAACCACGCTTCGGGCCGGCAAATACGTGCCCCGAACAGATCATTGGTGCTTTGCGCATTCGCATATGCACTGCCGTTCAGTGTGTAGTAGTCAACGATGATCTCATAGAACGGATCAGAGTGGTTGAAGTCGGTGCAGCGATAGGCACTCGCCGGACCAAGGTTTTCAACCCGGTCGCAGTCCGGTTTGAACCAAGGGAACGCCATATCGACTGCGCCTGTGGGCAGTAGCGTTTCAAGGTGCGATCCCCAGTCATTGATAAAGATAATATCATATTCCTGATCGGGATTGCCAAGCTGCATCGACCGGTCGACCATACGGGTAATCATGCCACCACCAGGAAGGTTTTCGTCCGTGAACGGCGCATAGTCGGATGCCGTGGCAATGCGCAAGGCCCGCGCCGGCGCAGATGTCACCGGTGCAGGCGCTGTGGACGCCGCGACAACGGCTGCAGCACCTGTCGGCAAAGACCCGTCAGCACAGGGAATCGCCAAAACCTGCCCGACCTCAAGCTGGTTCGGGCTTTCCAGAACTGTGGTGTTCGCGTCAAACAGAACACGGAAGCCGCCCGGCACCTCTGCTGCGGTGGCAATTGCGCTCAACACGTCGCCACGCACAACTGTATAGAAAGAACACTGCTCCTGCGCCTGCGCCTGCCCGGCGGCCAGTGTTGTAAACCCTGCCGCAGCAGCAACGGCCACTGCCAAATGCGTGGAAGCTTTATACATAATATTTCCTTTCCCAATACGAGCGCCGCAGCGCAGAATTTCGACCCTCGATAAACCGTTTCGATGTAATTCGGTTTCCTTGCTGACCACTATCCTGCAGATCAAGGCAAAATCTTGACCAAAACGGGACCAATACAAAGTTTCTTTCTGTTAACTTTCGTACAGGCATTGCACCGGCTTTGACTAGTATTTGAAAGTCAACGGCTGAAAAACTGCTGTATTGTAGCAAAAAACGAAACGATTGTGCGCCCTGTTCTTTTTCCGATGCGGCGGAAATATGGCTCATTTTCCAGCATCCAGAGTTTTGATGATTGGCTACTTGATCAGGGCGCGCATGAACGCCAGTTTCGCATCCGCAGCATGCAAAACCTTGCAGCGTCAACAATGGGCCCCACATTGCAGAAAGAAGCAAATACCTTTAAACGGAGACGACATGTCAGAGACCACCGCCTACACCCCGCCGAAAGTCTGGACTTGGGACGCCGAAAGCGGCGGTCAGTTTGCCAACATCAACCGCCCTATCGCGGGGCCAACACATGACAAAGACCTGCCCGTCGGCAAGCACCCGCTGCAACTGCACTCGCTTGCCACGCCCAACGGCGTCAAGGTCACCGTGATGCTTGAAGAGTTGCTCGCCGCAGGCCATGCCGCCGAATATGACGCCTGGCTGATCAACATCCAGGAAGGTGACCAGTTCAGCAGCGGGTTTGTGGATGTGAACCCCAACTCCAAGATCCCTGCCCTGTTCGACAAGGAAACCGGCGTGCGTGTGTTCGAAAGCGGCGCGATCCTGCTCTATCTGGCCGATAAATACGGGGCGTTCCTTCCCAAAGACATGGCAGAACGCACAGAGACGCTCAACTGGCTGTTCTGGCTGCAAGGCTCGGCGCCCTATCTTGGCGGCGGCTTTGGCCATTTCTACGCCTATGCGCCCGAAAAATTCGAATACCCCATCAACCGTTTCGCGATGGAGGCCAAGCGCCAGCTGGATGTGCTGAACCAGCGGCTTGAAGACTGCGAGTATCTGGGGGGCGACAGCTATTCGATTGCCGACATGGCAACTGCGCCCTGGTATGGCGCACTGGTCAAAGGCCTTGTCTATGATGCGGCGGAATTCCTTGATGTGGCCTCCTATGAACACGTCAACCGCTGGGCGGATGCGGTGATGAACCGTCCCGCCTATTTGCGCGGCAAGATGGTAAACCGCGCATGGGGTGATCCGGCCGAGCAGTTGCGCGAGCGCCATGACGCGGCTGATTTCGACACCCGGACATGGGACAAGATCGGCGACGAAAAGAAGTAGCGCGCACGTCTTGAAATCCCCCGCGCGACTGCTTCTCTATGCAACAGCGCGGGAGTTTTCATGGTGACCTACCTCATTCTGGCCTTTGGCCTTGTCGCGCTTTTCATCGGTGGCGATTTTTTGGTCAAAGGGGCCAGCGGCCTTGCCCTGCGCTTTGGTCTTTCGCCGATGGTGATCGGCCTCACGGTTGTCGGCTTTGGCACGTCGGCGCCGGAACTGCTTGTGTCACTGAACGCGGCCCTTGGCGGGCAATCGGGCATCGCGATCGGGAACGTCGTGGGCTCCAACATCGCCAATACCCTGCTGATCCTCGGGCTGGCCGCCGTGCTGGCCCCTATCGTTGTCAATTTCAAAACCCTCCGGCGCGATCTGGGCTGGATGGTTGCGGCCACGCTTGCGCTGCCGCTTGTGCTTTGGTCCGGCGAAATAGGACGGATTGAAGGGTTGGTATTGGTCG
>CAYZKE010000434.1:0-3231 GCA_964478505.1 uncultured Loktanella sp. | reverse complement strand
AGGTGTGCTTGGGATGACGTTGGTGCTGAGCGGTTGGTTGCTGGCAAGGTCGCAGAGCGGGCATCGCAAAGGTTCGTTTGTTGCCCTTGGGTGTGTGAACTTTCTAAATACCGCGGGCTTGGTTGCTGCCGGATTCTGCGCTCTTACCTTGCCAGAACAAACTCTGCGTGGATTTGCGGCCGCCGACTATTTTTTTCTGGCGGGCATGGCGGGCATCGCCTTGGTCAACGACCTTGTCATTATCTTGCTCAAGACCCTGTCTGATAGACGTCGGATCGCACAACACCTGTGGCGCATGTGTCTGGGGTTTTTCATCGCAGCCGGTTCTGCGTTCACGGGGCCGGGAGCGAGCATTTTCCCAAAGGTCGTGCGTGACAGCGGTATTCTCTCGCTTCCCGAACTCACAATCATCCTCCTCATGTTGTTTTGGCTTTTCCGGATCGTGTTTGGGATGGGGCGTCGCCCACTTTTGAAACGGTCTTGATGCCAGACAACAACAGGTTGCTCCGCTCAAAGCACAAACATCTGCAATTCTCCAACCAAAGGTTCATCTCACTGAGCCCCTAAACTTAACCAACGCGCGCTAATGCGCACAAAGAAAGAGAAGACTATGAAACCTATTACAACAATCACTGCGACCATGCTGGCCATCCTACCCGTTAGCGTCTTCGCGCAGGACGCCGCAGAAGACGCTGCCGAAGACACCTTCGCTGGGCACGGTATCTTTTTCACCGTTTCTGGTGGGTTGGTCTCTGCGCCATCTTTCCTTGGCAGTGGCGAGGCTTCGGTTTACGCGCTCCCAAATATCTCGGTTGCCATTGGCGACCGCCTAAATGTCTCCTTGCTCGATGGGGTGTCATATGATGTCTACAAGGACGACAATCTTTCTGCAGGGGCAACCTTAACATATGATTTTGGCCGCGAAGATACCCCTTCTGAACACGCGCTGTTGCTGTCCAGCGTCCCAAATTCAGAGATCGCTGGACTGGGTGACATTGAAGAGACCGCCGAAGTCGGTGGGTACATCGAATACATCTACGGGAACATGCAAGCCACGCTTGAGATACGCAAGGGTGTCGACGGCGGACATGACGGGATCGTCGGAGACGTCGATGTAACTTACAACGCGCCCGTCGAGATCTTTGGCAAGCAATCTGTCATCTCTTTTGGCCCGACGGCCAGTTTCTCAGATGACAGCTATGCGAGCACTTTCTTTGATGTCTCCGCCGCACAATCCGAAGCCTCCGGCATCAGTGAATATGATGCAGACGGTGGTCTCATGTCGTACGGTTTGCATGCGTCCGCTTACGTGCCTCTCAATCAGAATGTAGCACTTGTTGGATTTGCCGCGTTTGATCAACTCACCGGAGACGTGGCTGAGTCTTCGATCGTGCAAGAGCGTGGGGCAGAAGAGCAGGTGACCGCCGGATTGATCCTCAACTACACCTTTTGATGATTTGAAGGGCGAAGAGGGTAACACCCATGATTAAGTTCAAATATCCTTGTATCAATGTGATCTTGGCTATGGTTGTTGCCTTCGCCGGCCACGCGAGCGTCGCGCCGCTGTCCTTGCAAAAGGGAAATTGGCGCACGGATGACGCGCTCTACCATCACGCTTCTGAAGCCGCTGCAGTATCGAGGACGTAGGCGCGCCCCTCTAAGGGATCGTCTGACATGGCTGTCAATTTCGATCCGGGCATATGAATCCCAGCATCGTTTTCGCCACCGTCCTGCAAACCAATCTTTGTACTGCGCACCACCAAATTCAAGCCAAGGAGAAGGCAAATGACAAATGCTCTAAAACAACGGATTATTGGCCTTTGTATTCTGGTAGCATTTCCGCTTTTCGGCGGCGGACAAGCGATGTTGGGCACCGAGTTACACGGGCTTGGCCTATTCTTGTGTCTGATCAATTCGCTCGTTGTGATTTTAGCCGGGTTTATGATGCGTTCGGTCATGGCGACATCTGCGCCACGAAGCGGAGACATCTATTTTGGTACCCGTATCGCTGAGGGCTTGTTCTTGGGACTAAGCGTCTTGGGTGTTCATGGGAGTTTCCTGGGTCTGACGATGACCAGCAACACCCTCTACCAGATTGCGATGACTGTGCTTGGCCTCGGCAGCTTGCCGATGTGTCGCTGGCTGATCGGTTCAAATCTCGTGCCGAAGTGGCTCGGAACATCGGGTTTTGTGGGATATCTATGTCTCGTTGCCGCGATGGGCGCCGCGGCATATGGCGCCGAGACGGCGTCGGTGGCACTGTTGCTGCCAGGAGCCATATTCGAGGTCTCGTTTGGTCTTATTCTCGCTCTGCGTGGCCGGAAGTATGTGCGGCAAAGTCTATAGAATGACTTTGCCTGCGGCTTCGCGCCTCGCCAAAGGGCCAATCTGACGGTGCCAAATTAATGTGCCCTGACCCCAAGCTTCTCACGGCCTAGAGCTGGCATTGGTGTCCCCTGCAGCGAACGGCTAGTCTGAGCCTCGTTGACCAATGCTGCACTTCCCACCAACGTCCGCTTAGGGATATTCCTCCCAATCACCAGGTCAACGAGCCAGTCTCAGTGCGACACCTAATCAGAGAGACATATTTTGTTTCCATCCAGATCCCGGACATAAGCAGAGAACTTGGGCCCACGCTGGTGCGGCGCTCCCTCGCAGGTGCCCCCGAGCTCTATGGCCAAAGCGTACATTCTCCTGACATCCTCTTTGCCGCCAACACAAAACCCAACCATTGTTCCGTTGCCGTAGGTCGCAGGTTTTGCATCAAAGGGTATGGCCGCTGCAAAGGCAAAATCATCTCCAAGCCAATAGGTCATTCTGTCTGAGGGTGACATGCTTTCAAGGCCCGACTGCGCAAAGAGCGCGTCGTAGAAGGTTTTTGCAGCGGCCAAGTCGTTCGTTCCAACAACAAAGTAGTTCATTTTCATCGTTTCATCTCCTGTGTTCCGGTCGCTTAAGCCCGGCGTTATTTAAGTGATTCAGGATGTATCGACAAATATGACATTTTATGTCTTATTTGATTCATGGCACGGGCAAACGCGCGAGACAGGCTGAGACGATTGGAAATGCTGGCAGTTCAGCTCAAGCAGGACGCCCATTGTACGGTCAGCGATCTGGCGCGACAGCACGGTGTCAGCGCACGCACGATCGCGCGCGATCTGGCGCTTATGCGGGACCAAGGCATGCAGATCGACGCCGATCGTGGACGCGGGGGCGGTGTACGTCTTGACC
>CAYZKE010000433.1:0-3231 GCA_964478505.1 uncultured Loktanella sp. | reverse complement strand
ACGCGGGTCACGAAGTCCGAGATCGGCGAGTTGGACAAGATGGCGCAAGCGCTGCACGAAGCCGAGGAAACCCGCGATCAGGCGATCACCTATTTGCAACAACGCGAAGCCGAGATCACCAACCAGCTCAGCCAGACCGAAGCCGAACTGCGCGCAGCGATGGACGGTTTGCGCGAAGCACGTCAGGAAGCCGAAGAACTGCGCGGCTATATTGAACGCAAAGAAGGCTAAAGACCGCTAGCGCGGGGCGGCGGCACGTTTCAGGCGATCGTTGATCGCCTGCCCTAACCCGTGATCCGGAATAGGTGAGACGGCAATCTTTTCTGCCCCCATTGCATCAAGTTGATGCAGACAGGCAAAAAGGCGCGCCGCCGCCTCGGTCAGATCGCCCGCAGCAGACAGGTTCAGATCCGCATCCACCGGACCAAACCCCAGCAGGACTTCGCCCTCTTCGGCGTAAGGTGCGTTTAAACGCACCTTACCACGCGGCGCGTAATGTGATTCCAGTTGCCCGGGTGCGGTCGGCATGGCCGGATCTGCCGGACGCGCCAGAGGACGCCCCAAACAGGCCTCGAGCGCCTCAAGCGGAATCCCGCCCGCGCGCAACAAAGCAGGTTCACCCACACAATTCACGATGGTTGATTCCACGCCGACCGGACAGGCGCCCCCATCCACGACAGCATCGATCCTGCCCCCCAGGCCAGCCGCAACATGGGCGGCAGTCGTCGGGCTGACACGCCCCGAGGGATTGGCCGAAGGTGCGGCCACAGGGCCACCAAAACGCGCCAGCAATCCAAGCGCCACAGGATGGTCCGGAACCCTGACCCCCAAAGTCCCGAGCCCCGCTGTCACAAGCTGCGACACACCCGCATCGGCGCGCAGTGGCAACACCAGTGTCAGCGCACCGGGCCAGAAGGCCTGTGCGAGCGCATAAGCTGTGTCGTTAAAAACGCAGTATTTCTCTGCGCCGGCAAGATCTGCCACATGCACGATCAGCGGGTTAAAGCTCGGGCGGCCTTTGGCGGCAAAGATCTTCGCGACGGCCGTATCATTACGCGCATCGGCACCCAGTCCGTAGACCGTTTCGGTCGGAAAAGATACCAATCCCCCGCCCGCCAGCAGTGCCGCGGCTCTTTCCAATCCGGCAACATCCGGTTGGAGCATCAGGGATTGTTCATCGGTCATGACGTGGCGTTTTGGTTGATGGGTGGCCGCACTGCGATAGGGTAGCCGCATGCTTGATGCTTAGCCCGCACCCCGGCTTTTGCCAAGCGGCTGCATAATTTGGAGATGAAGCAATGCCTTATCGCGCACCTGTCAGCGATTTCCGTTTCTTGATGGATCATGTGGTCGGCTTTGATCAGGTTGCGGCAACCGATCACTTTGCCGAAGCCACCCCTGACATGACCCAAGCGATTCTCACCGAAGCCGCCAAGATGTCCGAAGATATTCTCGCCCCGCTCAACCGCGCAGGCGATCTGCACCCCGCCCGCCTCGAGAACGGTATCGTCCGCACGAGCCCCGGTTTTGCGGAAGGGTACAACGCAATCGCGACCGGTGGCTGGATCGGCATGTCCGCCAGCCAGGACAACGGCGGCCTTGGCCTGCCCATGACCCTGACAACCACAGTCAATGAAATGCTCGCAGGCGCCTGCCTTGCCCTGCAACTCAGCCCGCTGATGACCCAAGGCCAGATCGAGGCGCTGGAACACCACGCCTCGGATGCGATCAAGGCCCTCTACATCCCCAAGCTGGTCTCGGGCGAATGGAACGGCACGATGAACCTGACGGAACCGCAGGCTGGGTCTGATGTGGGCGCGTTGCGCACCAAGGCCGAACCCAATGGCGACGGGACCTATGCGATCACCGGTCAGAAGATCTACATCAGCTGGGCCGACAATGATTTCACGCAAAACGTCTGCCATCTTGTGCTGGCACGCCTGCCCGATGGTGTGGCGGGCACCAAGGGCATCAGCCTGTTCATGGTTCCCAAACTGATCCCCGATGCCGATGGAAACCCCGGCACACCGAATGATCTGCGCGTGGTCAGCCTTGAACACAAAATGGGCCTGCACGGCTCGCCCACCGCGGTGATGGAATATTCCGGCGCCACAGGCTGGCTTGTGGGCGAAGAACACGGCGGTATGGCCGCGATGTTCACCATGATGAACAACGCCCGGCTGGGCGTCGCCACGCAGGGCGTCGGCATCGCCGAGGCGGCACTTCAACATGCCCTTGCCTATGCCCAAGACCGCAAACAGGGCAAAGCGCCCGGAAGCGGGGCGATCCTTGAACACGCCGACGTGCGGCGCATGCTGACCACCATGAAGGCCGACACCTATGCCGCCCGCGCGATCACCTTGATGAACGCCGTGGCGATCGACATGGCACATGCCACCGGTAGCGCCGAATGGCAGGCGCGTGCAGCCTTCCTGACACCCATCAGCAAAGCATTCTGCACCGATGTGGGCTGCGAAGTTGCCGCGACCGGTATTCAGGTCCACGGCGGCATGGGCTTTATCGAGGAAACCGGCGCCGCCCAATACGCGCGCGACGTACGCGTTGCCACGATTTACGAGGGCACCAACGGCATTCAGGCCATGGACCTTGTGGCGCGCAAACTGATGGACGGGGGCGAGGCCGCATTCCGTATCCTCGAAGAAATCGAACAGGGGGCCGAAGCTGCCAAAGCGACCCATCCGCAACTGGCCGAAGCGGTCTGGCAAGCAGCAGAGAGCCTGCGAGAAACAACCGAATGGCTGGCCGCACAGGATGATCTGAACGCCCGCTTTGCAGGCGCCGTCCCCTATCTGCGTGCCTTTGCGCGGGTTCTTGGCGGACATGTGCATCTGGCAAGCGCCGTCAAAGGCGATGCCAGCCGCACCCGCCTTGCAACCTTCTACATTAAACGTATGCTCCCCGAACACACAGGCCTTTTGGCACACACACGTGAAGGGGCAACCGATCTCATGGCCATCACCGCAGACGATCTTGCCGCATAATGCCTGACGACCAACGCGGCATCCGGTATCCCTTTCAGGATCCGCCCGCAGAGGGTGAGGCGATCACGGTCGCAACCGGCGTGCTCTGGATGCGCCTGCCCCTGCCCATGAAACTGGATCACGTCAACGTCTACGCGCTGGACGACGGCGACAGCTGGACAGTGATCGACACGGGCTTTGCGTCCAAACGCGGGCGGGCAATCTGGGGCACATTGCTGGAAGGGCCGCT
>CAYZKE010000432.1:0-3232 GCA_964478505.1 uncultured Loktanella sp. | reverse complement strand
GTGGATTGTGTCTAATTGCCAAGCTATCGTGGCGACATCATCAACGGGTTCGATTTCACGCCCGAAAGCCGCATTCCAGATCCGGAGCGTATGTTGCAGGCCTATTTGCAGGCAGCGGCCACGCTGAACCTGCTGCGCGCCTTCTCCACCGGTGGTTTTGCCAATGTGCATGAAGTCCACAAGTGGACACTTGGCTTTACCGACAGCAATGAAGTGAAGAAGTATAGCGATATGGCGTCCCGTATCAGCGACACGCTGGACTTCATGGAAGCTGCCGGTCTGACGACCGAGACGAACCATGAATTGCAGACGGTGGATTTCTACACCAGCCACGAGGCATTGTTGCTCGAATATGAAGAGGCCTTGTGCCGTCTGGATTCCACCTCAGGTAAATGGCTGGCAGGCTCGGGTCACATGATCTGGATCGGTGACCGCACACGCCAGCCGGACGGCGCCCATGTGGAATTCTGCAAGGGCGTACTGAACCCGATCGGCCTCAAGTGCGGTCCGTCGATGACCTCCGGTCACCTCAAGGCGCTCATGGCTTCGCTGAACCCCAACAACGAGGCGGGCCGTTTGACCCTGATCGCACGCTTTGGCGCAGGGTCGGTGGGTGAACATCTGCCACGCCTGATCAAGGCCGTCGAGGAAGAGGGTGCAAACGTCGTTTGGACCTGTGACGCGATGCATGGCAATACGATCAAATCATCCAGCGGCTACAAGACACGGCCGTTTGATAGTGTTCTGCGCGAAGTGAAGGAATTCTTTGCGATCCACAATGCCGAAGGCACCGTGCCAGGTGGTGTGCATTTCGAGATGACCGGCAAAGACGTGACAGAATGCACCGGCGGTGTCCGCGCTGTGACAGACGAAGATCTGTCCAGCCGTTACCACACCGCCTGTGATCCGCGCCTGAATGCATCCCAGTCGCTCGAGCTGGCATTCCTCGTGGCCGAAGAATTGTCTTCACGTCGCACCGCAATGGCACAGGCCAAGGCGGGCTGATCACCCGTTGTTGACAACCAGTCTCAGGGCCGGGCGCACTGTTGCGTCCGGCCTTGCGCCTGGTGGTGTGGCAAACAGCGGTGTCGGGGCCAGCCGCAAACCGATGCGCTCATGCCGGATACGCTCTGCTGTGTTGATTGCGAAACGCCGTGGGCGATTTGCGGTGTCCGGGTCAGTGACCAAAGCGCCCAACATCCGTGTTGTGTTGTCATCGCTGTCGCGCAAGGGCAGCAGCAGGACCGTTCCACGCAACGCAGGCCGCAGAATTGTGGCCGGAGAGAGCAGTGGAATGCTCACAATCGCGGGAGAGCTGAACGCGGATTCAAGCAAGGCCTGCACTTGGTCCCGTGCCTCTGGAAGGAAAATCGTGCTGAACGGCATACCGCGCGCATCCATTTTCAGAAGATCATGAAGCCGTTGGCCCGCGACCCTGAACCGCGCTGTTCCGGGGGCGACGCGCTGAAGGATAAAGGCATGGGGCAGGGCGTCGTCGATCCGGCTGGGGGCCACATCATTGCGCGCCGGAAGCCGTTGTGCGTGTCGTAGGGTTTGCCAGTATTGCTCAAGATTTTTGAGGATCAGATCATTTTGCCCGGACATCTCACCACGCCGGCGTTTCATCAGATCGTCAGAAATATCTTTGCTCATCGTCACTCTTTCTTCTCCAAACACAGGAGCACTCATTCACATCACACTGAAGATTACTTATCAAAATCCTGGACGCAAATCATTTAAGAAAGTGTAAATTGGTTAATCTCTCTTTACCAACGCGCCCCTTGCCCCATCGTGTCGATTGGCATTAGGTGCAGGCAAACAAAGACAGATCGGTGCATCCCATGACACACTCCATGACAGCCTTCGCAAGCCGGACAGGTGCATCTGATACGGCCACATGGGCGTGGGAAATGCGGGGGGTCAATGCGCGGGGGCTGGACATACGGTTGCGGTTGCCTGACGGGATTGAGGGGCTGGAGCCTGCACTGCGTGCCGCATTGGGCAAGGCGCTGTCCCGCGGCAATGTCACCGTAAACCTGCGTTTGCAGCGTGACGATGTCGCAGGTGCGCTGGCCGTGGATGAAGCCTATCTTGATGAGGTACTCAAGGCGCTGGACTTGGTGCAGGAACGTGCTTTTGCCATGGGTGTCACGCTGGGCCAGCCGACGGCGGCGGATGTGCTAACACAGCGCGGCGTCTTGATGCCTGCAAAGGCCGAGGATGATGCGGCAGCCCTGGCGGCTGCATTGATCGCGGATGTGGCACCGCTGGTTGCGGAGTTCGTTGACATGCGGACCCGCGAGGGTAGCGCGCTCGCGGCGGTGATCCGTGACCAACTGGACCAGATTGGGGCATTGACCGATGCCGCGGCCGTGGCCGCCGAGGCCCGCGCGCCGCAGGTCAAGGCCAATCTGACTGCAGCACTGCGCCGTGTCCTTGAAGACGTGGCCGAGGTTGAACCGGGGCGCGTCTCACAAGAACTGGCCTTGCTGGCCGTGAAATCGGATGTGACCGAGGAAATCGACCGCCTGAAAGCGCATGTTGCAGCGGCGCGGGCGCTGCTGGATGAACGCAAACCTGCCGGCCGAAAGCTTGATTTTCTGGCACAGGAATTCAACCGTGAAGCCAACACACTTTGCGCCAAAGCGCAGGCAGCACCGCTGACGGCCATCGGCCTTGACCTCAAGGCAGTGATCGACCAGATGCGCGAGCAAATACAGAATGTGGAGTAAGACATGACCCGACGCGGCCTTCTGATCATATTGTCGTCGCCCTCGGGGGCGGGGAAATCGACACTGGCGGGCCGGCTGCGGGCGTGGGATGACACACTGCGGTTTTCGGTGTCGGCCACAACGCGCGCGCCGCGTGAGGGTGAAGAGAACGGCAAGGATTACTTCTTTGTCTCGGTGCCCGCGTTCCAGGCGCAGGTTGCCGCCCAAGAGATGCTCGAACATGCGCGGGTTTTCGGGAATTACTACGGATCGCCCAAGGCCCCCGTGCAGGCAGCCATCGAAAGCGGACGCGATGTGTTGTTTGACATCGACTGGCAAGGCGCACAGCAGATCAGCAACTCGTCATTGCAGGAACATGTCCTGTCGATCTTTATCTTGCCGCCGTCCATTACAGAACTTCACCGCCGTCTTGTCAGCCGTGGTCAGGATACACCCGAGGTGATCGAAGGCCGGATGCAGAAAAGCTGGGACGAGATCAGCCATTGGGATGGCTATGACTA
>CAYZKE010000431.1:0-3268 GCA_964478505.1 uncultured Loktanella sp. | reverse complement strand
ATCCCGCCTCGCCCAACGCCTTGAGCGCTTTTCGACATGTATCGCACGACTTTAAACCAAAAAACCGCATTTTGCCTCCATTTTCAGCAATAAATCACCAGATAACGCCGATGCGACCTTGTGTCATTTGCCTTTTGCACAAAACCTATAACTCTTAAAGCACGAAGTCTAAGGGAAGTCCGCTGATCGCGGGGCCCAAGACCTGCCCAACCCTACGGGGTGCGATAATTTAAGGAGAGCGGAGCATGCCAAGTGGCACCGTAAAATGGTTTAATACGACAAAAGGTTACGGGTTTATTGCGCCCGACGATGGCGGCGTGGATATTTTCGTCCATATTTCAGCAGTGGAACAATCCGGCCTGACGGGGCTTGCCGACGACCAGAAAGTGACCTTTGATCTGATCGAAGGACGTGACGGGCGCAAGATGGCGGGCAATATCGCCAAAGCCGGCTAAGCGTCAAACCACCGCTATCAAAAAAGGCCACAGGGTGCACCCGTTGCACCCTGATTAGTACTTCCTTTCGGGCATGCGGCTCCGGACCAGCGCCAGCATGTCGTCTTTTTCCATCACCGGGGTGCGGAGGGTTTCTTCCTCTTTGCGCAATTCCTTGTCAAAGGCCTTCTGGCGCGCGACGATCGCGTCACGCTCGCGCATGTAGACCAGCACGGCGCCCGCGCACTGCAGGCTGAAAAAGAACAGCATCACAAAGAGCGTTACAGCGATCAGGATGATCGCATCGAGGCCCAACGTGGCGAAATCGCCCAATTCGTCAAAGGTCGCGATCCGGGCAATCTCGGCTACGGCATTCTGCGCAAGACCTGCCATTGCAAGGCCGACAAGCACCAGCGGAACCGCAAAGGACAGCCCCACATAGGACAGCAGCACCAAGAGGAAGACAGGGACAAATCCGTTGCCGAAACCATAGAACGGCGTGTGCGCGCGGTCGGTCGGGTCCTTGCCCACCGACGCCCCCGCGAATGGCACCAGAAGAGCCGCGCGCAGGGCAAAGCTGACAAGAGCGACCACCCCGATCAGCACCCATGTCAGAACGGGGCTGATCGCCGTCAAATCCGCGACCAAAGCGTCTGTGTCACGCGCCTCTAGGGCCGCGAGGTCGGCCATATCCAGCGGTGTCAGCAAGATGAAAACCGCCACGCTGGCGACAAACAGGACAAGCATGACGGCCGTCTCGAAAATGCTATAGCCGATGGCGGGCTTCATCATGCCGAAATAGCTCACACGCGGGCGGATGTGATGCGCCTGCAACCCCACCCGCAGGCCGACCATGACAGGCACGACACTGACCCCGACACCAAAGGCCATGGCAAGCAGAAAGCCGAAGAGCGGTGACACCAGCATGGCGACGACAATCACGATGAAGGCGAGGAACGCAAAGGCGAAGAGCGCAAGGATCAGCGCGGGCAAGGCGACGATATACCGCCAGAGGATGGAGAACGAAAACGGGATTGCACGCAAAAAGATCACCACCGGATCTCCTCAGATAAAACAGTTATGGCCACTATGACCGCAAAAACACGCGCATAAAGCGAAAACTTTGCGGCATTCATGGGGCGCAGTGGTTTGGCGGACCGGTCGTCGCATTTAAGGGTACGCGCCGTCTTGGAAAGGGTCCAGTGGACCGTTTCAGGCGCGCACGGGCGGAGCCCCGGCGGCAAAGCCGACCACATCCGCAATGACCGCGATTATGCCGCGCATGTCAATTAGTGTTGGATCAATCCGGTCAAACACGGTTTGGTCGCCGATATCCGCGATTGGCCGTATGCGTCATGGCATCGCGATAACCCGTAGGTCGGGGCTCGCCCCGACGATCCGGTGGGTGATTTGGGGTGTTGGGGTGGGAGTCGGGGCAAGCCCCGACCTACGGCTCGCTACGGGGTGCCTTGTTTTTTTCGGTTCTCCGCCTGTGCTTTCCTAATTGCTCTCTTGGTAGGCAGCACTGTCACAGTGATCAGGATGTCCCTCAACACCGAAAGAGAAAAGACTACACAAAGAATTCCTAGCGAATTTAGCACCGCGTTCAAACGAGCCCAGTCTGGAACGATCGGCTTCACGATTAGAACCGCAAAAGCCAACAAGAACACAACAATTAGAGAAAGTCCTGACAAGCGGAGGGTTCGGCGAGCGTTGGTTGCGGCAAACTGAACCGCGTCTTCAAGATAATTCAAATGTAAGAAAATACTGAGGATAGACGCATTTGACAAAGCTGTAATGAAGCCAAGAACTGACAGGAGGTCGTTGTCCAAGAAGTCTTGGAGGAAACTGTTTCTGTCATCAGCTAGAAACTCTGGAAACAAGAAACTGATCATCAATAGCATTGCAACTAGCAAGCAAAAGAGAACTTGGACAAAGTCCTTAAACACTACTGTAGAACTCTTGCAGCAATTGCACTCAACGCCTCATCATCAGCATCATCAAGATCTGCACGTGGTACCGACTTTGTAGAAGCTTTATCCTCAGACGAGAAGTTTTTCCCAGTCATACTTCGCGCGCGTATATCGCCAGCACCTCGCTGCGAATACTCCACGGCAGTCCTTACCTTTGCGTTTTTTGTTGTAACACCGCTCTTGCCTGAGAATGAAACCTCGACCTTCTCCGCCCCAGTTTCAGCGCCAGTTTCTTTTAAATCTTTATCCAAATCGTGTTGTGGTCCCCACATATTCGGAACCACAAATCTAAACCTAATGAACTTTAGAATATCATCATGCGCTTCCGAAAACGCCCAAAAATCGTTTTCGTCGAAGATTAGCTCAGGGATTGTCGTATACGGAGCATCCTCTCTGTCATTTAGATGGTCAAACAGTGCCTTTGCAAGTGCCTTAGGTTTCCCAAGAGCATCGTTTTCCAGCGCAAGCTTTTGTCCATCGTCGTGATGGGTCGGGTCCAAGAAAAGATATGCGCCTTGCCACATATCTGAAACTGTCTCTCCACCGCCAGCGTTTGGAGCCTTGTGGTGAGAATGCGGCGCTTTTCCTTGGATCAAACCGAATATCAATCCGTCTTTTACCCGTTTGGGCACCCAAACCAAATCTCTACCGCCCCAACCGACAAAGCTAAAGCTGTCTTTCAACGCAAATCGAAGCCATTGCTCCCTAGTACCATTAAACTGACCGAAAAGTAATCTTTGCCTCTCAACCAGGCTCAAGTGCATCAAGCTAAATGTGCGATCTGCCACTACCCAATAATCCCTTCAAATTCCCGCCATTCCCCCTTGGACATCCCGGAGGTCTCTTGCGTGACCTCTTCAC